>JANQQY010000345.1 GCA_028284845.1 Spirochaetales bacterium | reverse complement strand
GACGTGGTGCCCGCACTGGTCGCCCTCATCGAGGAGATCCGCCGAGTCCAGCGCTACGGATTCACCCCCACCGAACTGGAGCGGGCGAAGGCGAACCAGCTGCGCTCGATCGAGCAGATCTACCGTGAGCGAGAGAACATCAATTCGGAGAGCTTCGCCGAAGAGTATGTCCGGGCGTTCCTGCAGAACGAGGCGATTCCCGGTATCGCGTTCGAGCGCACCCTTCAGGAGCGACTCATTCCGGAGATCCAACTCGAAGAGATGAACACGCTCGCGGAGCTCTATCTAGAAGATCGCAATCGGGTCGTCCTGGTGAGTGCGATCCAACGTGACGATCTGGCACAGGTGACAACCGACCAACTTGAGGACGCGTTTGACCTCGCAATGCAAGCCGATGTCGAACCCTACGAGGATCCGGAAGTCGCGCAGTCGATCATTACCGAGCTCCCCGCGCCTGGGAGTATCGTCGCAAGAACCTCGCTCGATGCCGAAGGTGCGGTCGATCTCAGGCTCAGCAATGGTACGCGCGTCGTTTACATGCCCACCGACTACCGCGCCGATCAGATAGTGTTTTCGGCGTTCCGATCCGGCGGTTCGTCGACGTCAGACGCCTTCCGGTCGGCCCAGTACGCGACCGTCTTTACCGAGCAGATGGGTTACGGCGAGCTCTCTGCCGCAGATCTCGAACGCCTTCTCGCCGGTCGAGCCCTGTCCGTCTCACCCTTTGTTGACACCTACGAAGAGGGGTTCACCGGCTCGGCATCAGTTGAAGACCTGGAGACCGCACTTCAACTTCTTCATCTCAAGATGACTTCGCCTCGCCGCGATGAGGCCGTCTACACGGCACTCACAAACCAGCTCGCTGCGGTCGTCTCGAATCAGGAGAATCAGCCGCAGTACCAGCTGAATCGTCGGTTCTCTGAACTCTACAACGACGGCAATCCACGTTCGCTTCCTCTTGCAGCCTCGGAGATCGCTGACTTCTCCATCGACGACACGCTCGAGTTCTATCAGAACCGATTCGGGAATGCCGACGGGTTTACCTTCGTCTTTGTCGGAACGATCGACGAGGCAACCTTTCTTCCGCTCATTGAGAACTACCTTGCCAGCCTGCCGGCGAGTGTCGGACAGACCGGCTGGCGGGACGTTGGAGTCCGCCGACCAGAAGAGCCGCAGGTCGAAGCGATCGAGTTCGGCATTGAGCCTATCAGCGAGGTGGTCTTGACCTTCTACGGCACCTATGAGTTCTCGCAAGCGAATAACTACGAGATTCGTGCCCTCGAGCGACTCTTGAGCGCTCGGATGCAGGAAGTCATTCGAGAGGACGAGTCGGGTACCTACGGCGTCGGTGTGCAGGCGCAGTTCACTCGCCAGCCGTTCGACCGGTACGCCGTACTCATCACCTTCCGAGCCGATCCGGCGCGGATTGGCGAACTGACGGAGACGGTCTTTGAAGTCATTGACGAGCTCAAACAGCCTGACGCCGCCGAACCCTACGTCGCTCGAGTTCAAGAGACACAACGAGTCGGGTTCCAGGAACGACTGACGAGCAATCAGTTCTGGCTGGGGCAGCTTGCCTTCGCCGTCCGACACGGCCGGCCAGTCGCTGCGATTCGGGAGTACATCGACCTGGTCGACGCGCTCGACGCCGCCAAGCTGCGTGAATCGGCGATTCGCTACCTTGACCTCGACCGCTATGTTCAGGTCACACTGCTACCGGAGGCCGAAGAGTAGAATGTCAGATCCCGTCAATCCTCCTGGCGGCGGCACAGACGTTCAGGAGCGCACTAAACCCGAGGTCAAGCCGCCGTCGATGTACCGAGTGCTTCTGGTCAACGACGACTTCACCCCCCGGGAGTTCGTCATTGAGATTCTCGTTTCGATCTTCAAGAAGGACCGCTCGGAAGCACGTCGCATCATGCTTACGGCCCACCAAGGGGGCAAATCGGTGGTTGGCGTGTACACTTATGACGTTGCGAACTCACGGACAGAGAAGGCCCTCCGGCAGGCATCCGAGAACGGATATCCACTCATTCTCTACACCGAGGAGGTGTAGAGGACTGCGGGTCGTAGTCGCGCTCGCCCTCATCCTACAGGCGGGAGTCGTCTCCGCTCAGACGGCAATTCTCGTTGATAATAGCTACAGTATGGCGCTCGAGGTTGACGGTCGCACACGGGCCGACCTGGTGCGTGAGGAACTCGAAGCGTGGCTCGCAGAGAGTCCGTCGGACGCACTCTACCTCGCCTTCTCCGCCGACTACTCGAGCGAGGCGACCCTCCTCGCACCCGATCCGGTGGATCGCCAAACCCTCCTCGCTCTCGTCGAAACCCTTGAGCCGTGGGCGGCTGTCGATCTTCTTGGCGCCTCTACCGACGTCGTGCGACAGCGGCCAGATGTTTCTCGTCTCCTTGTCGCCACCGACGGCGAGGATCCCTACGTGCTGATCGGAGAAGGCGCTCCCCCTCCTCGCGGCGAGGTTGAAGTTCTGCTTCTCGTTCCACCCGAGCTCTCCCAGAGCGCCGCATCGCGCCTTTCGCTCCACGTCATGACGCGCATGGAGCCCGTCTCTTCTGCTCGGCCAGTCTCGGCTCCCCTGCAAGCCGCTGTGCACGTTCAAGCCGGGCCCGGCAACGAGGCAGAGCGGACGACGTCCGACGCAAGCCAAGACTCTCTCACCGCGCATCCCTCGCTGATAGAGCATGGGCTCGTTCAGCGCTGGGCGCGCATCGCACGGTTTCCGTTTCTCGTAGCAACAATGGCCGGCGTTGCAGCATGGATACAAGCGCTCCTCCGCCAACAGCAGCGAAAGACCAAGGTGGATTCCTACAACGCCGCGCCGCCCTCCGTCGTACTTGATGTGCGTTCACCCGATGGTCGCCAAACGATGGAGATTCGCAGCTATCCCACGACTGCAGACGGCGGGCTCACGTTCGAGGCACGCGGAACAGATATCTGGGCAGTCGCCAGAGCAAACGCTCGCTTCAACGGCAGCAGGCGAGAAGAACACCAGATCTCCCAGGGAGACATCATCCGAAGCGACGCAACGAGAATTACCGTCTCTGCCGTCGAGAAGAAACGTCGGTTGCGACCGCCGCGAAACGATGCGCGCCTCTACTGGCTTGCGCCGTTGATCGCGATGATCGCGTCCGTTGCGGCATTTGTTATGCCGAGGGTATCTGTTTCGCCGGCGGGCGATCCGAATACGACGGTTCAGGAGGAGCTGAGGGTCGATCAGTCCGATCACGTTTCCGAGGCGACCGGCGACGCGCGTCAACTAAGCCCCGCCGCAATTGTAAATGCGCCCTCACGACCCTTGCCGACCGTCGTGCGCTACCCGGACATCACTCGGATTGGAGACGTCGATTTCCTCCTCATCCACGCCCACCCGGACGACGAATCGATCGACTTTGGGGCACTGGTCGCACGCCTCACCGCAGGTGGTGCACGCGGGGCGGCGCTGATTCTTACGGACGGACAGTCGGGCCGCGATCAATACCCCTATCGAGTAGCGAATGATCTCTACCCGCCATACGATATGGCGTCGTCTCAACTCGCAGGGCGTAGAATTGAAGAAACACGCCAGGCGCTCTCATGGCTCGGAGTAGAGTCGTACGTTCGATTTGGCCTTGAGAACTATCCGTACAACTCGATTGAACAGGAGCTCACGCCCCAAGAGGTGGTCACGCGATGGAACGACCAGCTCCGCTTGCTGTCCGCTCTGATTGACCTCATCGAGCAGACGCGACCGGAGGTGATCTTGAGCCCGGATCGACAAGGATTTGCTCGCGAGCATTTCGAGCACGATGCCACCGGAACCTTGGTCGCCCAGGCGATTGAAGATGTGAACCAAGGTGGAACCCACATCGTCGCGCTTCACATTCGCTCCATCGATCCGTTTCAGACCGAGGGTTACACCGATCTGGAGCGCGTGAACGCGTGGCTCCCCGCCGCAGATGGGACAATTCCGCGCCTGATGCAGTCTCGGGCGCTTCTCGCTCATCGAACCCAACGAGACGCGAGCGCGATTGCCGTGGAGAACCGGCTCGCACTCGACGAGGAGTTCTATCGCGTAGACAGCTTTGATCCTCAGGACGATGGCTCGGCGCGGATTTACGACGGTATCGACGAACTCATCGACACATTCGCCGCAGATCCTTGGGAGTAGTTCGCTTGACCGCTCCCGGGTGCGCTCGTACCCTCTGCGAACGGAGGAAGAATGCCCGTCACCCGCGAAGCAATCGAGCGCGCGCTCTCAGAAATCATAGACCCGGATCTTGGTCAGGACATCATCAGCCTTGGCTTTCTCAAGCGCGCGGACATTGACGACGGACACGTCCAAGTCGAGCTTGAGCTCACGACTCCGGCATGCCCGGTGCGTGATCAGTTTAGGACCCAAGCCACGGAACTCATTGGCGGGATCCCGGATGTGAAATCGGTTCAGGTTCGACTCTCGAGCCGCAAGACGAACCGTGCCGTCCGCGCCGAGAAGTCTGGTCTTGATACCGTGGACAGCCTTATCGCGATTGCCGCGGGAAAAGGCGGAGTTGGAAAGTCGACCGTCGCCGCATCGCTTGCGATGGAACTCTGCAGGCAGGGCTATCGCGTCGGCTTGCTCGATATGGATATCTTTGGGCCTTCTGTGCCAACGCTATTTGAACACCATGAAACCGGCCTCGCCGGTGACGAGAATCAGATGGTTCTCCCTGAGGAGTTCGACGGGCTCAAGGTGATGTCATTTGGTTTCTGGCTTGGAGATACCGCCGCCGTCATGCGCGGACCGATGGTCACAAACTACGTCCAGCAATTCCTCCATCAGGTCAATTGGGGTGAGCTCGACTATCTCTTCCTTGATCTTCCTCCGGGCACGGGAGACGTACAGATCACAATCACCCAGAGCGCACAGATTGACGGAGCCGTGATCGTCACAACACCGCATGCGCTCGCCGCTGCCGACGTTGGCAAGGCCATCCAGATGTTCGACAAAGTGCACGTCCCCATCCTTGGTGTCGTTGAGAACATGAGCTATTTCGACGCGCCTGATACGGGGGCCCGATACCACGTCTTTGGTCGTGGTGCGGCCGAACGGATCGGGACGGCGCACGGCCTGCCTATTCTCGGCCAGCTACCCATCTCGCCACAGGTCTTTGGCGGTCCCACGCTCCAGAGTCCACGTTCGGAAGATGTTCAGAATGCGCTTACTGGAATGATTCGTCGCCTTGGTAGAAGCAAAGCCGGCTTTGAAACGCCTGAGGTAAGCGCAGACGAGAGCCACGTCACGCTCACATGGCCGAGCGGGACGACCCATCGTGTGGCAAACCGGACCCTTCGACTCTCATGCCAATGCGCCCTCTGCGTGGATGAATTCACCGGCGAAGTAAAGATCAACGAGGCTGACGTGCCGATCGACATTCACGCTCGAGAAGTCGCGACGGTCGGCAACTACGCGATCAGCGTCGAATGGAGCGACGGGCATACCACTGGGTTCTTCCCCTACGAGCGGCTGAAGGAACTCGCGAACGCCTAGTCAACGCGAAGATCCGCCCCGTTGTCGATGCTGATCTCGAGCCCAAAGATCTGATACTTGCCGATGTAGTCGACGGCGCCATCCGGCAGCTCGCCGAGCGTTGCATGATAGCTCTGGATTGCACGATAGCTCTCCATGCTCATCACGACGCGTTCCGGACTCTCTCCGGCATGCATGAGTTCTGTCTTTTGTCGGTAGATCTCGATGACGAGGGCGCGGGGGTCCATAAAAGGAGGGCCGCCGAAGCGGCCCACCAGATTTAGCGGAAGAGCTCCAGAAGATTGTATCTCTGGAAGATGCTGACGGCGATCAGCGATACGACCGCCATGATCTTGATAAGGATGTCAAGAGACGGTCCAACGGTGTCCTTCAACGGATCCCCAACCGTGTCTCCAACCACACCGGCTGCGTGAGCTTCCGAGCCTTTTCCGCCATGGTGCCCATGCTCGATGTACTTCTTTCCATTGTCCCACGCTCCGCCGGCGTTCGCCGTGAACAACGCAAGCATAATGGCGGAGAGCGTCGTGCCAATAAGAAGACCGCCCACAAACTGAGGACCGAGCAGGAAGCCGGTCACGAGCGGGGTCAACACCGCGATCAAGGCCGGAACCTTCATCTCCTTCAAAGAGCCTTCAGAGGAGATCTGGATGCAGAGGCGATAGTCGGGCTTCGATTCGCCGGTGAGGATCTTCGGGTCGGCCTGGAACTGGCGTCGGACCTCGTCGACCATCTTCCGTGCCGCCTTTGCGACAGCTTCAATAAGGATTCCGGAGAAGAGATATGGTAGTGCCGCGCCAACAAGGCCGCCGGCCAGGGTCATCGGGTTGATCATGTTGAGGAGAAGATCACTGACCGAGACGCTCGTGTCGCCGGCTCCGAACTGGGAATAGAGATACGACGCAAAGAGCGAGAGAGCTGCGAGTGCGGCCGATCCGATCGCGAAGCCCTTACCAATGGCAGCCGTCGTGTTCCCGACCGAGTCGAGTTCGTCTGTGATCTCGCGAACCTTCGGGTCGAGCTTTGACATCTCACTGATACCGCCGGCGTTGTCCGCGATAGGGCCGTAGGTGTCCACGGAAACCGTGGCCACAACAAAGCTCAGCATACCAATTGCCGCCATGGCGACACCGTAGAGTCCCGCAATAGCATTCGCCCCAACAACGGCGAGTGCAAGCATGAGAATGGGATAGAAGGTCGACTTCATACCAATCGCAAGACCCTGAGTGATGGTCAGCGCCGTGCCTTGGCGGCTGGCTGCCGCAATGCCCTGTGTGGGCTTGAAGTCGTAGCTGGTGAAGTACTCAGCGAGTTGACCAATGATGATTCCGCTCACGATTCCAAGCACCGCCGCGATCCACGGGGAGAGGGGGCCGAGCGAGAAGCCAAGCACAGCTGGGAAGGTCTCGCCGGAGAACATAAACCAGGTAAGCACACCAGTACCCACGAGCGTCAGGCCTGCTGCTACCCAGGTGGCGACGTTCAACTCGCGGTGCGGTCGGTCAGAGGCCTTTTTAACCAAGAGCGTCATGATACCGATGATCGATGCCACGATTCCAATCGAGGCGAACATCAACGGAAAGTTGATCAGCTTGGTCGCGAGCGCACCGGAAAGCGGCTGCGCTGCCTGCGAGGTGGTGAAGAACATGTATGCGGTGAGGACTACGCTCGAGATCAACGATCCAACGTAGCTCTCGAGAAGGTCGGCGCCCAGCCCGGCAACGTCACCCACATTGTCACCAACGTTGTCTGCAATTGTCGCTGGATTTCGGGGGTCGTCCTCCGGAATGTGTGCCTCGGTCTTTCCAACGAGGTCGGCACCCATGTCGGCGGCCTTCGTGTAGATTCCACCGCCAACACGGTCGAACATCGCGATCACCGAACACCCCAGCGCATACCCTGAAACGGTCATTGTGAAGGGGATGTAGTTGATTCCCAGCCAGTTCACCTCAATCAGGAGTCGGCTTGGATCAGTCTGGCCAAGAATACGGCCGAACACGACGTAGACAATTCCAAGGCCAAGGAGTGCGAATCCGCCAACCGCGAGGCCCATGACACTGCCGCCACGAAAGGCGACCTGAAGCGTCTGTCCCAGGCTGCTCGTTTCCCGCGCCTTGTTCGAAACACGAACATTGGCGAGCGTTGCGATCCGCATGCCGATCCAACCCGCCGACGCACTCATAAACGCTCCGAGAATGAATGCAATTCCGGTGTACCAGGAAACAACGACGCCAAGAAGAATGGCAATCAGAACCGCGATCCCGAGGATCAACCGGTACTCATGACGGATAAACGCGTCGGCACCATCTTGAATGGCACCGGCAATCTCTTGCATGAGTTCCGTTCCGGTGTCCATTCGCTTCACGCCATAGAAGTTGATGGCCGCGAAACCGAGCGCACCGACAACCGCGACAACTACGAATCCAAGCATATTGGGCTTTCCTTAACCTAGAGTTCGGCACGAATTGGCCGTTGGCGCGGATTCTACCACGGTTTGATTTTGATGTTCAAACGCGGCACTTTCGCACTGCCGGAGGGCAGATTGGATTGGGATAGATACACACCCACCGAGAGAGCGGTGACCTGCTACACACTGCGTTCAGACGACCTGCTCCTGATCCACAAGAAGCGAGGATTGGGTGCGGGGAAGGTCAACGGACCAGGAGGCCGGATCGAAGCGGGGGAAACCGCCCATGAAGCGGTGGTGAGAGAGGTTTCCGAGGAGGTGGGACTACATGTCTCACGGATCGAACGACGAGCGCTCCTCCATTTTGCCTTTGTTGACGGCTACAACCTCGACGTCGAGGCTTTTGTTGCTCACGAGTATCGTGGGTCGCTCGTCGAAACGGACGAGGCAGACCCGTTCTGGTGCAAGCGATCAGAGATTCCATTCAAACAGATGTGGGCAGACGACATCACCTGGCTTCCCCTGATCCTCGACGGCTACTCCGTTGAGGGCTGGTTTCTCTTTGACGGCGATGCAATGCTCTGGTCGAGAGTGGAGTCGCGGCTCTCGGAGAACTCGGCATCCTCACTCTGAGCCGCCCCCTCCGCAACCGAGATGCCCGCTTTTCCGGCCTGTTTTGCCCTGTACATCGCTTGGTCAGCCACGCGAAGCAGGGCGTCGTAGTTCTCACCGTGGTTCGGA
>JANQQY010000336.1 GCA_028284845.1 Spirochaetales bacterium | reverse complement strand
GAGCGGCGGCTTCCAAGAGAAGCTGATGCGCATCCATGTGAGCCAGAACGCACCGTTTGCGCCCATTCACGACTCGTGGAGTCGTCGTTCGCGCGAACTGGTTCCCATTGACGATGACGAGGCGAGAGTCCAGATTGCTCAGATCGATGCGAAGGTCCTCGCCAATCGCAAACCGCCGTACAGCCTCACCGGTGGACTCTTCGATGCTCTTACGGAGACCGACGGCACGACCGCGTCGATCGACAACGACGCTGCCGCAGCGGCAGGCGAGCTCTTCGAACGACTGGAAGGCAACGATCTGGCGCCCGCGGCCGCAGTGGCGACGGCGCACCTCATCGAGGCGTTGGAAGCGGGAGCCGTCGGCTCGGATGAGCACATCATGCTCAACGTCACCGGCGGTGGGTACAAGCGAATCAAGGCGGAGCAGGATGTCCGCCCCATACAACCAAAACGGATCATTCACAGAGATGGGTTCGCTCCGGAGGCGGTTCAGGCCGTCATGGACGAACTCTTCTAGGAGGAACGATGTACGACGAAAAGACTGCCGTTGCTAACAAGGAAGAGAGCGCTGTTCGGCGAGATCTCTTTGATAAGTGCCGCTCAAACGAGGGTACGTTTGGACCGCTACGGGCGAACGGTGACACCTACTTCACGCGCCCTACTCTGCCACCGACGCCAGGCCGGCGGATGCCGTACGACGGCGTTGAGAAGGTGATGTGGAGTGTCAACAACTACCTTGGACTCGCGGACAGCGAAGAGATCAAGCAGACCGCTCTCGCCGCCGTTCAGGAGTACGGAGTGAGCGCACCGATGGGCTCACGGATGATGACCGGCAATACCCCATTCCACCAGTCGCTCGAGGGGGAGCTCGCAGACTTCGCACAGAAGGAGGATGCCTTCCTCTTTAATTACGGCTACCTGGGAGTCTTGGGAACGATCCAGGCGCTCGTCGCGCCGGAAGACACGATCGTCATGGATAAGCTTGCCCACGCATGCATCGTCGACGGCGCATTCCTCTCACGCGGCCAGCTTCGCGTCTTCAAGCACAACAATGCGGACAATCTGGAGATGGTGCTCAAGCGAGTGAATCGCGACCGCAAGGGAGGAGTCCTGATCCTCACCGAGGGTGTCTATGGAATGACCGGCGATCTTGCCATCCTTCCGGAGATTACCGAGCTCGCACGCAAGTACGAGGCACGCCTCTTTGTGGACGATGCGCATGGATGGGGCGTGATGGGCGAGCATGGTCGCGGGACGGCCGACTACCTGGGCGTTCAGGACGAGGTCGATGTCTACTTCGGCACCTTCGCGAAGAGTTTCGCCTCGATCGGCGGGTTCTCAGCGTCAACGCACGAGGTGATTGAATGGATCACCTACAATGCACGGACGCAGGTGTTCGCAAAGAGCCTCCCGATGGTCTACGTACAAAGCCTCCGGAAGGCGCTTGAGCTCGTTCAGGGCGGCGATGACCGGCGCGAGAAGATGTGGAAGAACTCGCACGCACTCAAGAGCGGCCTCCGAGAGCTCGGCTACCACGTTGGACCCGGTGACTCGCCCATCTGCTCGGTCTTTATCCCTGTCCGAGAGGAAGCAACGGAGACCGTGGGCATGCGAACGGTCGGTTTCCTCCGGGAGCGAGGCGTCTTTGTCACGGCGGTCACCTACCCGGTCATCCCGCTGGGCCTCTGCATGTTCCGGATGATTCCGACGACCGTTCACGAGCAGGAAGATATCGACTTCACCCTCGATGTCTTCAAGCAGATGCGGGAGGAACTCAAGCTCGACCTCTCCATTGAGGGCGATGACCGAGTAAAAGTGAAAAAGGTGTTTGGCGAGTGAGCTCGGCACCGGCTGACCTGGAGCGCTATCAGAAAGAGACAGCCGGACTCTCGGCCTCCGCCTTGCTGGAATGGGGGGCTCGCGAGTTTGCCGGTGCGATTACCTTTGCCTCGAGCCTTGGGGCGGAGGATCAGGTGATCACCTGGATGATAGCCTCCAAGGCGCTCACGATTCCGGTCTTCACCCTCGACACCGGCAGGATGTTCGGCGAATCGTACGAACTCATGGCTGCCACGGAGTCCGAGCTTGGCGTCCGGATCGATCCCTACTTTCCGGATGCTGCGGCGGTGGAGGGTATGGTTCGAAAGGAGGGGATCAACCTCTTCTACGAGAGCGTCGAGAAGCGAAAGCGATGTTGCCACGTTCGCAAGGTCGAGCCGTTGCGGCGCGCTCTCGCCGGTAAGCAGGCGTGGATTACCGGAATGCGCCGGTCACAGTCGGTCACCCGGGCCGACTTGTCCTCAGTCGAGTGGGACGCCGGAAACGGCCTCTACAAGCTGAACCCACTCCTTGAGTGGAGCGAGGAAGAGGTCTGGAAGGTGGTGGGCGACCACGGAATCCCCTACAACAAACTGCACGACAAGGGTTTCCGCTCGATTGGATGCGCGCCGTGTACTCGTGCGGTACAGCCCGGCGAAGATGCGCGGGCCGGCCGCTGGTGGTGGGAGAACCCGGAACACAAGGAGTGCGGGCTCCACGTGGACGAGGAATCAGAGGCTGCGAGGCCCGCTGTGCAGGTCTCACAGCTCAAGCTCTAGTCCTTGCGCCGTGCGAGGCCGAGCGCCTTGACCATCCACCGCGGCAGTGCCTTATGCGCAGGCCGCTTGATGAGATTGAGGCTCAGCCCGATCGACTTCGCGATCGGAACTTTATGCGTCTCTACAAATTCGATCAGCGTCCCATCGGGATCCTCGCAGTAGGAGAAGCGTCCGCCCGCGTCACCCATGTCGAAGGTATCGCCACTGTCCACCGTGAATGGGAAGCCGGCCTTTTCACAGGCCGACCGAAGCTCGTCCATCCCGCGCACATCAAAACAGAGATGAATAAATCCTTTATCGCCCCAGAGGCGATCGGCGAAGATAGTCCCTGCGCCGCCGGCGGATCGCTGGACAAGCTCGATGGAGCTTCGTCCGATCAACTCTGAAAACGGTCCCTTCCGCGGCGCGCTGTGAGTCAGAAGGACACGACGAACCTCTTCCTCGCCGCCTGGGATTCCATCGAAGTCGGCGAAGGCATCGGTCGTGTCGTAGACCGTCGTGTCGTACCCAAGAACGTCTCGATAGAGAGGTAACGCCTTCTCCACGCTCGATGTTCCGATGATCGCACCTGCCACTCCACCGGTCACTCCCGGCTTGCCAAACCAATCCATCGCCTCGACGATCTGGAAGTAGTTCCCCTCCTCGTCGCGAGTGAAGCATCGGAGCCGTCTGTCCGGCGCGGCGGCAGGATCGGTCACAGAGGCTCCCATCCCCTTCAAATGGCGGTGCGCCTCGCGGACGTCACGGCTCTTCACAAACCCGGCGAAGATTCCGTAATCCCCGAGCTTAGGTTCATCCTCCGGGGGTTGTGCTGTCCGGCTGGTGAACTGCCAGATCTCGAATCCTCCCCCGCCCCGGATGTTGAGGGCGAGAACGGCATCGCGCGCATGAACGGCGCCGCCGGTGTACTTCGTCATGAGCGGCGCTTCGGCGGCCTCTCTGAACACGGGCACATCCATGCCAAACGCACGTCGATACCAGTACCAGTTCTTCTCTACGTCGGTGTTGCCAATTCCGAGTTGCTGAATGCCGCTGATGATGTAGCTCATAGGTTGAGTTCCTCCTTGACCAGTGCCAACTGATCAATCGTGTAATCAAGATCGGCGCGAGTGTGGGCCGCACTGACCTGCATCCGTATTCGGGCCGTGCCCTTCGGTACCACCGGGAAGGAGAATCCAATCACATAGACCCCGCGCTCGAGCAGTCGATCGGCGAACTCATGCGCCAGCCGTGCCTCCCCAAGCATGACCGGGACGATTGGGTGCTCGCCGTCGGGAACGTTGAGGCCGATCGACGCGATCCGCTTCCGGAAGTAGGCGGTGTTTGCCTCCAGCCGATCGCGGAGCTCCGTATCGGCTTCCAACAAATCAAGCGCAGCGAGACTCGCCGCTACGATAGTGGGAGCAACACTATTCGAGAAGAGGTAGGGACGAGATCGCTGGCGAAGCAATTCGACCACCTCGCGCCGACTGGCGGTGTAACCGCCGGATGCTCCGCCAAGCGCCTTCCCGAGTGTCCCGGTCATGATGTCGACCCGACCCATCACATCTCGATACTCGTGACTCCCGCGCCCGGTCTTCCCCAGGAAGCCGACGGCGTGACAATCATCGACCATGACAAGGGCCTCGTACTGTTCAGCGAGATCGCAGATGCCGGCGAGGTTGGCGATGGTACCGTCCATAGAGAAGACGCCGTCGGTCGCGATCACCCTCGTACGCGCGCGTGAGGCCTCGCGCAGCTTCTCCTCCAGCTCACTCATGTTGGATGTGGCAAAGACATACCGCTGAGCCTTACAGAGACGCACGCCGTCGATGATGCTCGCGTGGTTGAGTGCGTCCGAGATAATCGCGTCCTCCGGACCAAGGAGGGTCTCAAAAAGCCCACCGTTCGCATCAAAGCAGGATGCGTAGAGGATCGTGTCTTCGAACCCAAGAAACGATGAGAGCCTCGCCTCAAGCTCCTTGTGAATCGATTGGGTGCCACAGATGAACCTCACGCTGGAGAGGCCGTACCCCCACTCCTCGAGGCTCGACCGCGCCGCATCTACGACAGCCGGGTGATTCGAAAGGCCGAGATAGTTGTTGGCGCAGAAGTTGATGACCGATCGATCGCCGGTGATTCCAATCCGACCCTCCTGCGGGCCGGTTATGACGCGTTCCTCTTTATAGAGGCCGGCATCTCGAATCTCTGAGATCGTGGCCTGAAGCCGCTCTTTGGCCTGTCCGTACATGGTTCCTCCTTGGACCCTAGAAGAGAATCGCGAGCACGACGCAACCGCCGGCGACCACGATCAACAACGCCGCCCCGCCGAACGAGGTGCGGGCGGCCTGTTCCCCGCGCGGTGGCGAGGGCGCCGCCTGCTCAGGCGTTCCGCCGGGCGGATAGACATCAAACAGGATCTGATCGATGCTCGCAACAAGTGCCTTTGCGCGAACGGATCCTCGTGCGTCAAGAACGCGCTCGAAATAGAAGAAGAGCCTCCCAAGGAGCCCTCCAACCGTTCCCGGGAGACGAAGATTTGATTGCACTGCGAAAAGGGAGATAAAAACAAGGCCGACAATCGCAAATCCCTTCTGCAGGCCCTGCCGGAGTGCTCCCTCCGTAATAGCGAGGGGACCGATCTCAAGCAGAATACGGCCAAGCGGCGCAAAGAGGTGGAACGCCGTGATCGAGCTGACCATAACAACGAAGTAGCCCCACCGAATCCGTTTCCCTGCAAGGGTGGCCAAAAGGGCAAAGGCAAAGACCTGCGCAATTCTGACTCGGAGGTCGCCCTGAAAGAGAAAGGCTACGATCGTGACAACGCCCGCGAGGAAGAGATGCTCTGCTGAGGCGATGCGGGCGAGACGGTTTGGTGGCTTTGTACGCCTACGCCTCATAAGGGCCCTCCGGGTGGCCAATCGATCCGGCATCCAACCCGGCGATTGCGGCGTACCACCTCGATCGTTCCTGGAAGCGGCGACCAAAGAGCCCAACCACCAGCCCGCTCGCCACACCAATGGCGAGGAATGGTGGGGCGATAATCCAGCTACTCTGTCCAAAGATAAACGTGACCGAGAGAGTGATCTGCACGACATTGCTCGCGAGCGAGCCCAACAGACTCACACCCACAATAGAGATCGCCCTCCCCCCAAGGTGGTGCGCCGCGAGCATCACCAGCGCGCTCATGAAGCTACCGGCGGCGGAGAAGAGGAAGACGTAACTCGCGAGCGTCCCGCCCACGAGCCCCTGCCCAATCACCTTGAGGAGCACGAGCAGGAGGATCTGGCGCGGCGGCATAAATGAGAGCGCGAGAAGAATGGGAAGGTTGGCGAGACCGAGTCTGAAGAACGGTACCGGCTTGGGAATCAAGTACTCGAGCGTGGAGAAAAAGAGGCAGAGCGCGCCAAAGAACGCTATCAACTCCAGAGGCACCTCGTGGCGGTGTTGACGGGAATCCACGCTACTCCCCCATCGTCACGAGAAGCACCGAGACATTGTCCCCACCGCCGCCTTCCAACGCGTACGAAACAAACCGCTCCGCGAGGTAGGAGAGATCCTCTGCTCGGCGCCCGTCGGCATTCGACGAGAGGAGATCGGTCCCGATGTCGCGCATATCGGCGTAATCCGAAAGACCGTCGCTGCACAGGAGGAAGAGATCGTGGCGATGCATGGTGAGATCACCAACGTCTACGCGAAACTCGGTACTCCCAAAGCAGTTGGTGATGATATTGCCCGGAATGGTCGGATCCTGCATCTCCTCTCGTAAACTGTGGTCAGTGGAGAGCTGCTCAAATCGATCGTGGCGCGCACGGTAGAGCCGACTGTCGCCAGCATTGAACCACTTCGCACCCGAATCACCAATCACAATGCCGGTGCAGGTGGTCGACATGCCCTCGAACTCACGCCGCGATGCCGCTTGCTCAAGAAGCAAACGGTTCACCTCGTGACACGCCCGCGTAATCGACTCCGCATCGATCGCATCACACAACCGCTCTGAGAGCTCACACAGGACGCGCTTGCTTGCCACCTCGCCGGCCGCAGCACCACCGACCCCATCGGCAACCGCAAACAGTTGCACTCCGCCCGTGTCAGGCACAGAACCGGCGTCGGCACCATCTCGCACAAATCTACCGGGAACTAGCACACCGTCTTCATTCTGCTCCCGCACACGTCCCACATTGCTCACGCACGCGTAGGTGTAGACACCGGTTCCCATCGGCGCATGGTAGCAAATCAATGACAAAGGCAGAAGCTGAGCTAATCGTCCTTGACCGCGACTGAAACAGGGTGGAGACTTCTAGGAGCGGCGAGAGGAGGTAGCTCCATGTTCAAAAATCTGCGTGACCTTGAGGGGTTTCGGCTGCGTGCACGAGATGGTGAAATCGGCCATGTCACCGACCTCTACTTGGAGGACACCGACTGGGCCGTCCGCTATCTGGTGGTCGCGACCGGGAGCTGGCTCTTTGGCAAAAAGGTTCTCGTATCGCCGAACTCGGTCCTCAAGGTGAACTGGGATGACGCGTGTATCGAAGTCGATCTGACCACCGAGCAGGTCCGGAACAGCCCCGACATCGATACCGACCGACCAATCTCCAGACAGCAAGAGGCCGAATACCACCTCTACTACAACTTCCCGCCCTACTGGGGCGGTGTCGCCCTCTGGGGACGCTACGACCAGCCGGGAGGCGAACAGAATGCAGATGACGAGGCGGTTACCCAGCAGGACAAGAGCTACGGCGCCGATTGGGACAGCCACCTCCGCAGCGCGCGCGAGGTGCGAGGGTATGGCGTTGTGTCGATCGATGGGCAGGTCGGGCACCTCGACAACTTTTTGATGGAAGTGGAGAACTGGGCCATTCGCTATCTGGTCGTCAACACCGGGGGAAGGTTAAATCGGCACGAGGTGCTCTTCGCGCCGAAGCTTGTCGATCAGGTCGTCTGGGCCGAGGCTACGGTAAAGGTAAACGCATCAAAGTCTCTGATCGAGAACGCTCCG
Organism: Spirochaetales bacterium; assembly: GCA_028284845.1. Taxonomy (GTDB): domain Bacteria; phylum Spirochaetota; class Spirochaetia; order DSM-27196; family SLST01; genus SLST01. Next base: position 9,215 of record JANQQY010000336.1, on the reverse strand, counting down.
GAGTACCACCGCGGCGAGTTGATCGATCGCGCATACGAAGAGGCGCTCTTTGCGCACTACACCACACACCCGTACTGGGAGGACGGCCAGTAGTGCCTCGAGGCCCAAAGCGTCTTGGTCTCGCCCTTGGCGGTGGGGCCGCACGCGGGATCGCCCACATCGGAGTATTGAAGGTGTTGGACGAGGAAGGCGTGCGCCCCTCATTCGTGAGCGGCACAAGCGCCGGCAGTATCATAGGGGCGCTCTACGCAGCAGGACACGGCTGGTCTGGAATCCTGGAGGTCGTTCACTCAATCGACTGGAGCGATCTTGTTCAACCGGTCTTCCCAAAGATGGGACTGCTCCGCTCGACCAAGCTCGAACAACGGCTCTCCGAGCTCTTGAATTCGCGCGAGATCGAAGACCTGGAGATGCCGTTCTGCGCGGTTGCCGTCGACCTGATTGCGGCGGAGGAGTTTGTCTTTTCCGCCGGAAACGCTGCGCGGGCTGTTCGGGCGAGCTGCAGCGTCCCCGGAGTCTTCGAGCCGGTCGAGATTGACGACCGCGTCCTGGTTGACGGAGGTGTGTTGAACGATGTCCCGGTAGATGTCTGTCTCGAGATGGGGGCCGATTTCGTGCTAGGAGTAGACCTCAACTCAGACATGCTTCCGGACCGCAGACCGGAGAACGTCGTCCAAGTCATCACCGCCAGCTTTGATGTCCTCGCGCGGCGTGGTCGGGAGCGGGACTTGGGCAGGCGTGAAAAAGACGTGGTCGTGGTCGCACCCGAACTCGCGGAGTTCTCCTACCAGGATCTGAAGCCGATCGATGAGCTCGTCCAACGGGGCGAAGAGGCAATGCGTAAATCGATGCCGAGTCTGCTGTCCGCGATGAAAAAAAGGAAGATCGAATTCGTCTCTCGTCAGGAGGGATGAGAACGGCGGGATTCGAACCCACGACCTTCGCCTCCGGAGGGCGACGCTCTATCCAGCTGAGCTACGTTCCCGGTGGCAGAACGATACGGTGGCCCCTACGCGATGTCAACCACGCGGGGCGTAACGGGTTAACCGCCTACGGTACAGCAGTTGACACCAGGTGTCCTCGCGCTACACTCGCCGACGCATGAAGTTGACCGCAAAGAACCTGCCGGTATTCATGAGAGTCACGATTCTCTCGATGATTGTTGGAACGCTTGCCTGGGAACTGGTGGAGCGTCTCGTAGAGCTCGCCGGGGGCGTGCTTGATCTGGGCGTCGGACCAATCGGGTTTGATGCCGAGGTGCTTGCGGTGTGGATTGAAGTGAATCCGGGCACGCTCCTGGGCATCGTCCCGGCGATCGTCCTTCTCAGGAGGCTGTAAATGCCGCGGCCAAGGCGCGTTGTCCTCGCCTCGCAATCGCCGCGAAGGCGGGAGCTTCTCGAGCAGATTGGAATCGAGGCGGTGGTTCGACCCGCAGAGATGGACGAGTCGTCGATCCGCTACGCCGACCCGGAACGACTCGCTCGCGCTCTCGCTGAGGCAAAGGCGTCAATCGTCCGCGATCGGATCGCATCAGGAGAAGAAGCGGCTCTACCCGTGATCGGGGCCGACACGATCGTTACGATCGGAGGCCACATTCTTGAGAAACCCGCCGACGAGGCAGATGCGCGCCGGATGATGCGACTGCTCAGAGGCGAGGAACACCAGGTGATCACCGGCGTGGCGATCGTCGCCCCGGACGCAGACACGACCACGGGTGCGAGAACGATCGATTCGGCGGTTACGAAGGTGAAACTCGCGGCATTCAGTGAGGCCGAGCTCGACGACTACATTGCCTCGGGCGAGTGGAACGGCGTGGCCGGAGCCTATCGAATTCAGGGCGTCGCAGCGCGCTATGTCGAGCATCTGGAGGGCAGCTACTCGAACGTCGTCGGGTTGCCGTTGCATCTGGTCTACACTATCCTTACGTGGCAGTTGGGCTGATATCGGGCGGAGAGATCCGTCGATCGGCTGCTGTGGCTGGCGCTTATGCGTCGGCATCAATCTTCCGGGTTCTCCGCCCGCCAAACGGCGTTGAATCTCGAGAAATATGAGGAAGGGGCAGCCGCAAGGGCGGTTGCGCAAGGAGGAATCATGGCAGTAGTGACCATGAAGAACCTGCTTGAGTCAGGTGTGCACTTCGGGCATCAGACCAAGCGGTGGGACCCCCGCATGAAGCGATTTATCTTCGCTGAGCGGAACGGCATTCACATCATCGACCTGCAGAAGACGATCGCATGCATTAAAGAGGCATACGACGCGGTCCGAAAAACGGTCATCGCCAACAAGTCGGTTATGTTTGTTGGCACCAAGAAACAAGCACAACAGGCGATCCAAGGTGAGGCGGAGCGCTGCGGCATGTTCTATGTGAACAACCGCTGGCTCGGCGGCATGCTCACCAACTTCAGCACGATCAAGAAGTCGCTGCTCCGGCTGAAAAAGATCGAGAAAATGGAGATTGACGGGACATTCGAGAGTCTCACCAAGAAGGAAGTCGCACGGCTCAACAAGGAGCGAGCACGCCTTGAGAAGAACCTCGGCGGAATCAAGGAGATGAAGGAGCTTCCGGGCATCCTTTTTGTCATTGATACTCGCAAGGAAGCGATCGCGGTTGCGGAAGCACAGAGAATGGGCATCCCCATCGTCGCGGTCGTTGACACCAACTGTAACCCGGAGGGCATCGACTTCCCTATCCCCGGAAACGACGACGCCATCCGCGCCATCACCCTCTTTACGCAGATCATCGCCAACGCGGTGGTCGAAGCCGACAACGAGATTGGCCTCGAGGTTATCGAGAACCTGACCGACGAGGATGAGCTCGAGGGTACGACGGCCGCAGCGCCGCCGGCAGAAGACGAGAGCGACCCGGCTCCCGAAGCGTCGACGGAGGCGAGCACGGAAGCTGAACCGCCGGCCGCGGCCGAAGATGCGCCTGCCACCGAGACTGCACCGCTGGCTGAAACAGTTGAGGGCGAAGCAAAGACCCCAGCCGAGGGAGAAGCCGGCTTCGCCACCGAGGACTACTCAGACTTCGAACCGGATGAGAACGAACTCAAAGAAAAAGAGGTCGAGCTGGAGGTCGAGGACAAGATCGTTGATCAGGCCGGCATTGACGAGGACGAGCTCCAGGAGGAGTAGGACTCGCCCGGGGATGATCGCTGAATGAACGCGATGATCCCCGAACACATTCGTAACGATTCGGTGATACTCAGGGCACATTGCACCTGGGGAATGGAGGAGAATCCATGGAGATCAAGGCTGCAGACGTGAAGAAGCTCCGGGAGAAGACCGGCGCGGGAATGATGGACTGTAAGAAGGCGCTGACTGAAGCCGGCGGCGACTTCGAAAAGGCGGAGAAGATACTCAAAGAGCTTGGTTTGGCCGCCGCAGCAAAGCGAGGCGGACGAGAGACCAATGAGGGCCGAGTCTTTACCAGCGTTGGTGACGCGCGCGCATCAATCGTCGAGATCTCGTGCGAGACCGACTTTGTCGCGCGGAACGATCAGTTTGTGGAGCTGGGAACCTCTATTGTCAATGACATGGTCGCCAGCGGAAAGCCCGGCGACGATCCCTCATACGCAAAGCAGGTTGAGGACGCGGTAACCCATATCAAGGAGAACATGAAGCTCCGGCGTGGGACCTCCTTCGATATAGGTTCCGGTGAGTTGGTGAAGGAGTACATCCACGGTGAGAGCGGCGGAATTGGCGTCCTGGTGAAGATCAAGGCCGACGAAAGCATCCTCGGATCGGATGAACTGGCTCAGTTTGCCTTTGACACCGCCCTTCACGTTGCAGCGTTCCGGCCGCGGTTTCTCTCGGCGGAGACCGCAGATCAGGCCGAAGTGAAGAAGGAAGAAGAGATCTTTATCGCCCAGGCGGAGGCGCTCGGCAAGCCTGAAAACGTCACTCAGGGTATTGCCAAGGGCAAACTCAAGAAGTGGTTGAGCGAGATCTGCCTCACAGAGCAGGGCTTTGTGAAGGACGAGAAGAAGAGCGTTGCGCAAGTCGCCACTGAGATCGGGAAGCAGCTTGGCGGGAAAGTGGAAGTTGCTGACTTTGTGTACTACATGGTTAAGGAAGCTGACTGACCTGGAGGTTCCATGGACAGTGTGATCAAGCAGACCGAAGAGAAGATGAAGAAAACGCTCGCGGCGCTCGGAGACGAGTTCAACACGCTGCGAACGGGCCGGGCCTCCCCGGCCCTCTTCGACAAGCTTCGAGTGGAGTACTACGGCAACCCCACCCCGATCAATCAGGTGGCCACAATCTCGGTTCCTGAGGCACGCCTGGTCGTGATTCAGCCGTGGGACAAGGCCGTGATCGGAGACATCGAGAAGGCGATTCAGATGTCCGAGCTCTCGCTCAACCCGAGCAATGACGGGAAGGTGATACGGATCAGCATTCCGCCCCTCACCGAAGAACGTCGTAGGGAGTACGTGAAGGTCGCAAAGGGCATGGCGGAACAGAGCCGAGTCTCGGTCCGCAACGTTCGGCGCGACGCGAACGACGAACTCAAGAAGGCGCAGAAGGCCGGGGACATCAGTGAAGATGACCTGAAGCGCGCCGAGGACGATGTCCAGAAACTCACGGACAAGTACGTCGAAGAGATCAACTCGCTTCTTGAGGCGAAGGAATCGGAAATACTCGAGATCTGATGGAAACAATGGACGACCTCGATCTCGATCCACGTCAAATCCCGCGTCACGTTGGGATTATCATGGACGGGAACGGCCGGTGGGCGACCTCGCGGAAGCTTGCACGGCATAAAGGTCATCAGGAAGGGCTCACTGCGGCGAAGCGAACCGTGCGCGCCGCACGTGAGCTCGGTATCGAGTATCTCTCGCTCTACACCTTCTCAACAGAGAACTGGAAACGCGCGGAGGAGGAGGTCAGCTTCCTCATGGGACTGATCAAGACTCACCTCCGGCGCGAGTACGACTTCTACCGTGACAATCAAGTTCGCGTGGTCCACAGCGGAGACATCGCCGGGCTGCCGGAGGATCTCCAGGACGAGATCCGACGAGTTCAGCACGACACCGCCGGCTTTGACGGAATCCGAGTCAACCTCGCAATCAACTACGGTGGGCGGGACGAAATCGTGCGCTCAGTGAATCGCTGGCTCCACAACGGACGCGGGAATAGCGACCTCTCAAGCGAAGCACTACGATCGCATCTCGATCTGCCCGACTGGCCCGAGCCCGACCTCCTCATCCGGACCGGCGGTGAACGACGGCTCTCGAACTTCCTCCTCTGGGAGTGTGCGTACAGCGAACTCATCTTTTCGGACATACTCTGGCCGGACTTTGCGGCCCAACACCTTGGTGATGCGGTTCGAGACTACGCAGGCCGCGAACGCCGATTTGGCACGCTTGATGCGCAATCTCGTTAGTCGGATTCTTCTGTGGATCGTTGCCGTTCCGGCGATCATCAGCCTCATCCTCTTTCTTCCCTTCAGAAACCATCTGGCGCTCGCGCTCGTCGTCGTAGCCGCATCTGCTCTCGGAGCGAGTGAACTCGCCGCCTTTTTCGCCCAGCGCGACGCCGGCTATCGGGCGAGTGGCGTTGTGATCCCCGCTTTGGGAGCGGCGCTACCCATGACACAGCTCCTCATCATGCAAGGGGTACTTTCTCAGACCGCAGTATCCGGCGTGGTCTTTGCTGTTGTAGCTCTTATTTTGCTCGGACAAGTGGCGCGACGCGAGGCCGAAGGTTTTGCGTTCACCCTCTCAAACACCGCGGCGAACACATTCTTATTGCTCTATCCCGGCCTCTTCCTCAGCTTTATCATCCGAATCGATGAATTCGAAGGTGCCACCGCACTGCTGTTGCTCTTTCTCTGCATGGTCTTCTTCAACGATACAGGCGCCTACCTGGCGGGAATGGCCTACCGCGGAATCAAGTCACGACAAGCCGAGCGAAGAGGCGAAGAATGGGCACCGCGATTCACTCTTCCGGTGAGCCCGCACAAGACAGTTGTTGGATTCGTCGCAGGACTGGCATCGTCGGTGGTGACGGCATTGGGCGCGCGTTGGCTCTTCCCCGGACACATTCAGATTTCCGCTGGGGCAGCCGCTCTGGTCGGGCTCGCAGTCGGCCTTGCAACGATCAGCGGAGACCTGATCGAAAGTGCTCTGAAGCGCAGCGCTACCAAGAAGGACTCCGGAACAATCATTCCCGGTCGCGGTGGGATCCTCGACTCAATAGACAGCGTTCTTTACGCCGCTCCGGTGTTCTACTACCTTTTGCGAACTACGTTATGACGATCGTGCAGATCTTGATTGGGCTTTTGGGCCTTGGAATTGTGGTGTTCGTGCATGAACTCGGGCATCTTCTTGCTGCAAAAGCAGTTGGTATAGAAGTCGAAGCATTCTCGTTGGGCTGGGGGCCGCGTCTGGTCGGATTCACCTGGCGCGACACCGAGTATCGGATTTCGGTCTTTCCCATCGGTGGCTACTGCAAGATGAAGGGCGAACGAAGTTACGTTGACGCCCTCGAGAACGCGAAGGATACCATCGACCCGGAACCGGGTAGTTTCTTTGGTGCGAAGCCATGGAAACGGATCGTGACGCTTCTCGCCGGACCGTTTGCGAACGTCCTGTTCGCCTGTGTCGCCATGTCGCTCATCTACTGGGCGGGCTTCACCCAGGAGGACTTCGGAAACCGGATCGTCCTTGCCTCAGATTTTGTCGAGACCATCGAGGCCTCAGCCGCGGACGCAGCGGGGCTTCAGACCGGAGACACGGTCGTACGGATTGGGAACCGATCAGTCGAATCATGGGCCGACCTCCAGTATGAGGTAGGCCGAAACGCACTTCGATCAATCGAGATTGAGATTCTCCGAGACGGAAGGCGCCTCGTCGTAAACGCGACGCCCGCTATTGACGGGGAGAGGCCTCGAGGAATCCTCGGCGTCTTTGCATGGGTCGATCCTGTCGTGCAGGGCGCAAACGGCTCGGCGGCCCTTATTGGGTTACAGGCGGGAGATCGCATCGCCTTGGCTGGAGGCGAGCCGATTGCGCACTTCTGGGAGCTCTCGGCGGCCTTGTCCGCAGGTGCCGGAGATATCGACCTCGGGATCATTCGAGACGGTCAGCCTCTTTCGCTCTCGATTCCCGCCGATGCGAGGAGCGGGATCTCGAACGAGATCATCTTCGAACGGCTCCTGCTTCCATCTCCCGACTACCACCTCATTCAGGCGATCGGACGGGGAACTGGCGTCAGCATGCGCTATCTCACCGATTCCGTGGACGCCCTTCGCCTGCTGTTCCAGGGTGTTCGGTTCAGAAACGCAGTGGCCGGACCGGTTCAGATCACGAGTACCATCGGCCAGATCGCCATTGACGGATTTCGGATCGATTTCTCCACAGGAGCCCAACGAGTCTTTGATTTCCTTTCGTTCCTCTCCATGGTCCTCTTTTTTATGAACCTGTTGCCCATTCCTGTGCTTGACGGCGGCCAGATCGTTCTCGCCGGCGTCGAATGGATACGAGGCCGCGGAGCCAGACCCAAGACGATCTATCGATATCAGATCGTTGGAAGCCTCATGGTTTTTGCCATTCTCTTCTTCGCGCTCTTCAGCGATGTCCTCTTTGTGATTGGGCGGTAACGTGGAGAAGAGGTGGGTCGTCCTGGTAGCCTGTATGCTCCTCGCGGCCACGGGATTCTCGCAATCGCGTCCCACGATCGCGATCGGACACGCCGGAGAGGTTCGGGCGCTCGCCGGCCATCGGACTCTGAATTACGCCTTTAGCGCTGGGGAGGACGGGCGGCTTCTCGTCTGGGACCTCGAGAGCGGCGCTCAATACGCCTCGTATCAACTTTCGCGCGATCCCCTGGGAGCACTGGCGGTTCATCCAACCGACTCAGTGGTCGCCGTTTTTGTCCGGGGATCGCTCAATGCCGGAACCGTGATCGCGCTCGATTGGGTAACGGGAGAGCAGCTGTTCGCCACGCCGATCGATGGGCGCCCTACCTCGCTTCAATTCTCGCCCCGGGGAAATCTGCTCGTGGCGGCATTGGAGAGCTTTGAGAGCCTGCGTGTCCTCGACTCCCAATCGGGTCGGCTGACCAACGTGCTTCGCGACGGATTCGGCGTTGTTTCCTTCGTCCAGATCACGCCGAATGAGCAGAATCTTATGACCTACGTGCCAAGTCGCGGGGAGTTCATCTACTGGTCAATCGCGACCGGCGAGGAGGCGCTCACCGTCCGCACACAACCGCGACTTCGGCATGTCACGCCGATCGATCCGCAAACGTTCCGTTTCCTTGTGGGCGCGAGTGACGAGGAGTTAGTCGTCGTTGACAACCTCAGCGGCAGCGTCTTGAGCACCTATCCAATACAAAGAGTCTCTGCAATCAGGTTTGACGCAGAGTCCGGACGGATCGTCGCCCTCGCCGAAGTCAACAACAGACCTTCGATTCTCGCCTTTGAGTTCAGATCGGGCCGACTGCGGCGCCTCTCGTACGCAGCACAGAATCTTGACACAGCTACCCGAACGATCGCCCTGGTCGGGACCGGCCGACCTCTCGACATCATTGCAGGCTCGATATCTGGCGGTGTCGCGCTTCACGATGGGCGAAACGGACGAGAGACTCAGCTCGGCTCCTCCACGCTTCTACCGATCGTTGACGCAGAGTTCACAGACGGAACGCTCTACCTATCACTCGACGGTCGAATGATCGCGATCTCGAGTGATCTCTTCGACTCGAACGGGAACCGACTCGCCGTTGAGTCGATCGAAACGACCGTAATCGATCACGACAGCGTGTTCGAAATTGCGAGAGTTGGAGACGCCCTCTACTCGTGGTCCGATCGTGATCCCGGCATCGTATGGCGAATTGAGAACGAGGCATTCACCTCTGTCTACGAAGACGAGTCGGCCACCCCCATCTCATCGGTTCGCGAGAGCGCGACCGGCCTGCTGGTTCTCCACCGGGACGGAAAGATCGTCGTCATAGACGGTGAGTCGGTAGAAGTGGAGTACGAAGGCCAAGGGCTTCGAGACGCCCTCTGGGTGGCGGGTCGCGGGCTTATCGCCGCAAAGTCCCAGGCGAGTGCGTTTGATAGCTCTGTGATCATCGTCAACGAGCTGACCGGCGAGACGGTCGGAGCGTCCACGGATGCATTTCTCACCACGCGGCTCGCGCTGAACCCGGAGACGGAGGAGATCTACACGATCGGACTCTTTGGCGAGCAACCAGACATTCGCACGCGACTC
>JANQQY010000329.1 GCA_028284845.1 Spirochaetales bacterium | reverse complement strand
GATCGGCGGACCCCGGTTGATGTCGATCGGCATTCTCTCCTTGAGCTCGATCGTGATCTTTGGCCCCGGACGCCCGACGCTTGTGAGCGCCATGCGCTCCGCCTGGCATCTCGCGCCGAATATGGACGTCCTGATCGCGATGGGGACACTCGCGGCTCTCGCCACCGGCGTCGTCGCGGTGCTCCACGAGTTTGGTCTTGGCCCCGCTTTTGCGAACTTTGGTGGAGTAGCCGGAATGATTATGGCCTTCCATCTTACCGGTCGTTCGATTGAGGTCCGCGCAAAGGGCCGCGCCTCACAGGCGATCAAGAGGCTCCTCACCCTTGAGGCGCGAGTCGCGCACGTTGAGCGAGGCGGCGAAGAGGTCGAGCTTCCCGCGCATCAGTTGAACCCGGGTGACCTCATGATCGTTCGGCCCGGCGAGAAGATCCCGACCGACGGGATCGTCGTCTCCGGTGAGAGCACGGTTGATGAGTCGATTGCCACTGGAGAATCGATGCCGGTGCCCAAGGGCGAGGGCGACGAGGCGATCGGCTCAACCGTCAACGGCAATGGGATCCTCCGGATTCGGGCAACCAAGGTTGGCAGAGACACTTTTCTCAGCCACGTCATTCGCCTCGTTGAAGAGGCGCAGGGGACGAAGATCCCCATTCAAGCGCTTGCCGATCGCATCACGGGAGTTTTTGTACCTGTGGTCATTCTTCTTGCCGTTGCGACGCTTGCAGCCTGGCTGATATTGCCGGACGCCTTTGCGTCGCTCGCTACGAGGCTTTCAGGCTTCCTGCCATGGGTTCAGCCGGACATCGGTTCAGGAGCGCTCGCTCTCTACGCGTCCATTGCGGTCCTCGTCATCGCCTGTCCGTGTGCGCTCGGTCTTGCGACACCCACCGCCCTGATGGTGGGTTCAGGACTGGGTGCGGGGAACGGCATTCTCATTCGGAACGGCGCCGCGATCCAATCGCTCAAGGATGTGCAGACTATCGTATTCGACAAGACAGGAACGATTACCGTCGGCAGACCCGGTGTCACTGAGCTTGTTGCTGTTCCCACAGTGAGTGAGGACGAGGTGCTCCGCTTCGCAGCCGCCGTCGAGGCGGCGAGTGAGCACCCGCTTGCCGGTGCGATTGTTGGCGAGGCGGCTGCGAGAGAGATCGATGTGCCTCCGGTCAGTGGTTTCCAAGCGATCACCGGACGGGGCGTGCAAGCGGTCGTCGATGGATCGATGACGGTCGTCGGGACCGACGCCCTGCTCCTCGAGAGCGCCATCGGCTTGCCTTCAGACCTTGTCGCACGCAAAGAGGCGACGGAGTCGAAGGGGCAGACCGTGATGTGGGTAGCCGTCGACGGCACGGTCCGAGGGTTTATTGCCGTCGCCGACGTGGTGAAGCCGGACAGTACGCAGGCGATTGCGAGGCTCAAAGGGATGGGTATCAGCACCGTCATGATCACCGGTGACAACGCGAGAACGGCTCAGGCCGTGGCCGATGAGGTTGGCATTGATGAGGTCATTGCGGAGGTACTGCCGGGTGGGAAATCGGAGGCAGTCGGCGCGCTGCAGGAGACGCAGGCGGTCGCGATGGTCGGTGACGGCATCAACGACGCACCCGCCCTCGCTCGCGCGGACGTGGGCATCGCAATCGGCACCGGCACCGATGTTGCCATTGAGGCGGCAGACGTCATCCTGATGCAGGGTGCCTTGCACTCCGTCGTGGATGCGGTGACCCTGAGCCGGGCGACGTTTCGCAAGATCAGGCAAAACCTCTTCTGGGCCTTCGCCTACAATCTGATCATGATTCCGTTTGCCTTCGTCGGCGCTCTGCACCCGGTTCTCGCGGAGATAGCGATGGCCACCAGCTCGATCACCGTTGTGACAAACTCCCGTCTCCTCCCTCGTTCGTGGCGCAGGATACGTTCGTAATCGACCAGGTAGCATTTTGGACCCTTTTGATATAGGTTTGCCGCACTTGGCTGCGGTGCCCGAGCGGCGCCGCGTGGAGGTGAAATGAGTTCAAGACAACCAAAGCCAAAGCCGGCGTGGTACCGGCGACTTGCAGAGTTTCAGAAGAGCGAGTGGGGCCACGCCGTCTCGCAGATTTTCACGTCACACCTTCCGTATCTTGCGATCGTCTCGTTGATGGTGATTGGGGTCGTCTCCGGATGGTCGTATTGGATTGTCTTCCCAATGGCGTTTCCCGCGGCTGCCTTTCTGGTTCGCGTCTTTATCGTCTTCCACGACTGCACGCACGGCTCGTTCGTGCCGAGTGCGCGGGCGAATCGCGTTATTGGATTTCTGACCGGCGTCCTCGTTCTGTCGCCGTTCGAGACCTGGCGTGTCTCTCATCTGGGGCACCATGCGACAGCCGGCAACCTTGATCGCCGTGGGATTGGAGACGTCGTGACGATGACCTTCGAGGAGTACAAGGAGGCGTCGCCGATCAAGCGCTTTGGCTATCGTCTCTACCGGAACCCCTTTGTCATGTTCTTCCTTGGTTCCTTCTACACCTTTATCCTGCTCAACCGCATCGTCGGATTGGGCGGGACGCCGGCCGAGCGCCGGAGTACCATTGCGCACGATCTCATCGTTGCGGCGATTGTCGTGGCGCTGTCGCTGCCCTTTGGGTGGACGATCTGGCTCGCGACCGTGATGCCGACGGTCTGGATTGGCGGGATTGCGGGAATCTGGCTCTTCTACGTACAACATCAGTTTGACCCGAGCTACTGGCGCCGCGACGAGGAGTGGGATGAGATTCACGCTGCCTTGGACGGCTCGTCCTACTACAAGCTGCCGAAGCTCCTGCAGTGGTTCAGTGGTAACATCGGTATTCACCACATTCACCATCTGCGTCCACGGATTCCAAACTACAAGTTGCAGAAAGCGTACGACGCCGTGCCGGAAACGCACATCGAGAAACCTCTTACCTTCTGGAGAAGCCTGGGTGCTGTGAGGTACAACTTGTGGAGCGAGGTCGAAGACCGGTTTATGAGTTTCCGCGAGGCTGCACGCAGATTACGCGCCGGCGTTCAGAACGCCATCCGCGGACCTGAGAAGTCGCAGTAGATCGACTCAGGAGCCGC
>JANQQY010000321.1 GCA_028284845.1 Spirochaetales bacterium | reverse complement strand
CGAATCGGAGATCATTGGCACGGCCGACGTTGTCACCGGTCCCGCGAACCTCAGGTTCGGCTGTTCTCCCCGAGCCTGCTGGAGCGACAGATGCCTCTCGGAACGCCTCTTCCAGAATGCGACAGGCGGCTTGCGCATACTCATCGTTGCCCTCGACCTCAATCCGTCGCGCAAGACTCGCCCACGCCTCGGCATGCGCGTGAGTTGATGGCCGCCGGAAGTGGAGCCAGGCTCGCCGCCAATCAACCGATGGTACCTCGTTACCTCCAGAGGTCATGATGGTAGTCAACCGAGAGTTCGAGAGGCTCGCTCTCCTGCGTGCCGCTAACGACAATGCGGCGGATATAGGCGTAGAGCATTCTTGGAGCCGAAAACTCGTAGACCGCCTCGTCTGTCCACGAAATCGCCGCGAGCTCCCTGCCAACGCTCTCCGGAGATCCATCACCATCACGTGCCGCCATCAGCCATGCACACTCAAGCCGATTTGCAGCGAGGCTTCCAAGCGATTCATCATGGAGCGATACACGTACCGCGAGATCCTCATCCAGCCGGATCACCTCTGCCACGGGAGGCTCCAGATGCTCACTCCCACTTCTCCAGACGAGAAGCGGTCGCACGGCGAGGAATCCAGCACTGTTCGTCTGACAGTACCAGCCATCGATCTCGCGAACGCCGCCCCCTTTGAAGAGCCACTGATCCGAAAGTGTGACCGGGTCATCGTGAACCCGCGCGATCGTACGGACGACAATCGCCGTGCCGTGGGCCTGCGCTGAACGGGTGGTAACCGACGGATACGGCTCCTTCCCCACGAGAACGTAGTTGCGATGGATACCGTCCTCTCCGTAGAACGGATGTGTTGTCTCATGCGCCCCTGCTGCGCAATGCCAGAGAAGCTTTGACACGCCCTTGCCCTCCACCGCTGCCGACACAGGGAAACTCTGCCAACCGAGACCCCATCCACTCTGCTGATAGTGGTCCGGCATCACGGGAAACCTCGAGACCGATCCGAGTCGGACGCCCTGCCCAATCCAGGTCGTCGCCTGAGATGAATCAAAAACACGCACGGTCCGAGTCCGCGGGGTCTCAGGCGGGGAGTACTCCGATGAGAGGAGCTCGCCCTCGAACAGGACGAGAGCGATCGCCTTCGCCCAGGATTGGCCTGGACTCGCGAGGTAGTGATCCAGTGTCTGGTCAGGATGCCCGTTCAAAATCGCGGCGAGCGAAGGTCTCTCAAGGCGGCCGGTGAAGTTGTAGCTACGGATCGCCGGCACAAACTCCATCCCGTCGTGGAAAGCCGCCTCGTCGAGTAGATCGGTGCTCAGGTTTCCCAGCGCGCTGCGAAGATCGTGCTCCGAGTCGCCCAGCGCCCGGACGCAGAGACGCAGCGCCACAAGGATCACACGCTGATACCCAAGACTGATGTTCTCGCCCCATCCCCAGCCACGCTCCTGCGTATACGCCACCCAGCGCCGGAGAAAATCAACTGCCTGATCGACAATACTCGCCTCGCCAAGGACGCTGCCTACACCAAGAAGAATGGCGCCGTCGCTGATGATCTTGTTCGGGTAGTAGAGTCGCGGCTCACGGCACTCATGCGTGAACCAGGGCAGGCAACTGCGGAGGAGATCGCAGATCACCTCTTGCTCGTCATCCGGCACAATCGATCGATGCTCCTGCATGAGAACCACGATCGGCATCAGTGAGAAGAACGCCGCGTTGGTGTCGCTCACGGCCGTCTCCTCGGCAAACCAGCGCATGCATCCACACATCGGATCGCCGGGATCAGTGACAACGAGCGAGGCGAGCCTCCGAAGCGCGAGCAGACCGTTGCCAGAGTCGTCGTACTCCACGGTCGCGCC
>JANQQY010000317.1 GCA_028284845.1 Spirochaetales bacterium | reverse complement strand
ATCGCCGAGGAAGAGCTCTCCTCTGCTCCGATGGAGTTCGCATCGGTCAGGGCCGTCATTCCTCGCGCACGGACAGAGCCTTCCGTTCGCAGGCGACGTGCTCACGACGCTCTGGCCCGGGTGCGCTCGAAGGTGAGTAGTGCCGACGGTGCTCTCTTCCGAGAGCTTAAAACACGGTTGGCAAGTGGTTCCTCAGGCCGGCAGAGCGATGATGGAGCGGCGGGGACCGCCGTAACACAGGAGTCGCCACTTCTGTCGATACTCGGCGAGCTCGACTCGGTAGAGTCGGAGATCCTGTGAGACGATGACTCCAACGACCGGCTCCTCCGCGGCAGGAATACTCGATTTGAACCTTCGAGCACTCAGAGAGGCTGGAATCGTCGTGGAGCAAGGCTCGGGCGATCGTCTGAGACGGAGCGATCTTCGCTTTGGCACGACGCGAGATGGCGAGCACAATGTGGGGATTGAGATCGATGGTCGCGTTCGTTGGTTTCACTCGACCTACAGTGCGATGAGAGAGAGTGATCGCTTGCTTGCGCAGGTTCCGCTTCCGGCGACCGTTTTGGTCGTCGGGATCGGCGCCGGACACCACATCAAGCGCGGCGTTGAGCGAGGGAATCGGGTCCTGGTATTTGAACCGGATGACGACCTACTGCGCGCCGGGCTTTTGTCGGTAGACCTTTCCAGGGAGATTCAGAGCGGGCGTCTCGTGCTTGTTGGCCATGCAAGAGAGAGTGCGGTTGAGTCCGAGATCGCATCGGCCTATCTGCCGCTCTTTGACGGCCCCATCGTTACGCTCGCGCTGGCGTCGTGGGTAGCGGCGTGCGGGAAAGATGGGGAGGCCGCTCTGAAGCGAGTGGAAGACGCGTTGCATGAGCTCCGTGCCGATCTCGCCGTTCAGGCGCGTCACGGAGGCCGGTGGTTCCGCAACACGCTCCTCAATCTGCCACGCGCCGCGCAAACTCAGCCCGGTCCGCTCACCTCCTTGCAGAACACAACCTGTTACATCGCGGCCGCCGGCCCTACGCTCAACCCGGACCGACTGGGCCGACCTCTCATCTCGGTCGATAGCGCGCTTCCCATCCTCAGCGCCTATGGTGTACGGGCGGACATCGCCGTCTCGATTGACTGCCAGATCGCCAGCTATCATCACATTCTTGGGTCGAGGAGAGAGACTCCCCCACTCGTAGCAGATATTGCATCCGCTCCGTCTGTGTTCTACGAAGCACGAAACCTCGTGCCCGCATTCACAGCCCACCCGCTGCATCAGCTCCTTCGGCTGCTGGGCATGCGAGCGATCACGCTGGACACACGCGGCGGATCGGTTACCCACGCGGCTCTCGACCTCGCCACCCAACTTCGCCCTGACAGGATCGAAGTTCATGGGGCGGACTTCTCCTACCCCGGAGGAGAAACCTATGCTCGGGGCAGCTACATTCACCGCGCCCTTGAAAGGGCGGCATCGCGGATGCGGCCGACTGAGGGCGCACACTATCACTTTCTACGATCGCGGCCCGGCGTCCGGCGACTCCACGGTACGAATGATTGGTCACAGCCCGGTCTTGTCACGTTCTTGGATCGTTTTGATGCGATGTCTGCAGCGATAGGTATCCCCGTGGTACGCGTGGATGGCGAATCGGACGGGCGGCTCACCGCAGCACGACGACCCTTCCCGGAGATACACACTGCCTCGTCGCCTACCTCGGCCGAAGCGTCCGACCACGCTGCGCCGTCCGCGACAGCGTCGTCGGTCGTGATTCGGTTGTACGAGCTGATAGAATCGATGGCTTCTGAATCGGCTCTTCGTCGGGCTCTCGCCTCAGGTGGCATCCACGCACAGGCCGCGCGCTCGCTCCTGCCGACGCTTGTCTGGGCCTCCGCACAAGCGCGAGGAGAGCAGCTTGCCTACGAGACGATCCATGCCGACATCTGTGTGATGATCAGGGACTCGATCGATCGTCTGAAGAGCTAAAGGCGATACTCGCATAGCCGACGTGCGATTCGTCGCGTCGAACATCGAGACTCGAGCCCCGCCCAAGAAGCCGGCCGAAGCGCCTTCCCATCGCCCGAGCGAATGTCGCGGCAACGACGGCCCCTCCGGAACAGCACGCCGAGCGATTCTTGTTCGCATGATCGAGCGCAGCTATCACCCTGTTTTCGCAGAAAGCGGCAATGATTTCGCTGTCGTTTTGCCTGGTCCACGCCGCCCCTGGATCACCGCTTCCACCGGGTGAGAAACGATAGGCTGGGCCATAGTGGGTCAGGTCGGTCGAACCTACCACCGCAAAGCGATGATCCGTGCCGGCGGCAAACTTGCCAAGGAACTCACCCAGTTCGACGGCCGCAGTGTCAGGCGCCACGCGCAGCCAAACGAGACGCGCCTCCGGGAAGAGGGCCGCGACGATGGGTAGCAGAACCTCAACGCTATTGTCGACTCGCTCATCAGGCTTGGCACCGAGCTCTACCAGATGGTCACGTATCTCAACGTCGGCAGGCATATTGCCCAGAGGTGTCTCGAACTCGTCTTCCAGCGCAACAAGAGGCGCTTCACGCGGACGCAGATGCCCGCCCACCACCACGACTGTGCTCGTGTCTGGATGCAGCGAACCAACCGCCTGCACGGCGAGCGCGCCGCTGTATCGCCATCCGGCATGGGGTGAGATCGCGGCGACGGCGGTGCGCGATGACACGGAAGAAGCTGCGCCGTCGACAAAGGTGCGAATCGCTTCAGGAGAGGATGGGTACCATCCGGGTGGGAGCGCGCGACGCCTGAGCATACTTCAGCTTAGAGAAAGTGGATGCACATGTGGAGTGATTTCCCTATACTTCCGTCATGCTCCGTAGGTTCGGCCTCGTCTACTCGCTGTTCAGCTTGCTGGTCCTGGTCGTACTCTCGGTCCTCGTCCTTGGTCGTCTCAACAACGCGCGAACCGCGCATCTTCAGACCTCGCAGGCGAGCTTCGCGCGGCTCTCGTCACGGCTCGTTGACCAGTTCTCTGACCCCGACAGTCTTGATGCTCTCCGGGCAGAGCTCCGTTCGTACGCGGAGATAACTCAGAACGTAGACGCCCTTCTTCTCTACGACCTCGATGAGGGACTCGCCTATGTCTGGGCACGCACCCAAGAGGTCATGACGATCGCTCCCGACGACTACTCGGCCTTTCGTGGATTCCCGGACTACTCGATCTCCGACGTCTCTCGTGTGATGCTTCGCGGAGATCTCGGAGAAGAGACACGAGGTCGGCTCTACGTGGATGCGGTCTACGCAGTGCTTACCTGGGAGGACGCCTACTCGCCCATCCGCGACAGCCTTATTGCATTGCTTGCCTTCGCCTTTCTAACAGTCATTGTCATCCTGGTGCTCGGATCGTCAGGCGGCGCTCGTTCTCCAGCTACCGCCGGCGCCCCGACAGAGGATCGGAGCGCGTCGAGACCTGCCGCGGCGAGTCGCTCGCCGGAGCGTCGGCGTCCAACTCCAACAGAGTCCGAACCAGAGAGCGCGCCGGTAGCACCTCCTGAGACCCTTGATCCGGCGCCTGAGGCGGCGGCCACCGAGCCGACAAGCCAACCGGTCGTCGTAGAAGAGGTGCCGATCGAAGGCGGCGAGCCGGGCACACTCGTGAACCCGGTGACCGGTCTCTCGTTCAAACAGCATCTCACCCGCCGACTCGGACTCGAGCTTGAGCGCTCTGCCTACAACGATCAGGACCTCTCGGTGATGCTCGTTCGCTTCTCCAAGCTCTCTGGACCCGAAGCACACGCCCAGGCAGCGGCATCAATCCTGGCTACCTTCCAGTACGAAGATCTCTGCTTTGAGTATGACGAGACCACCTTCTGCGTCGTCCTGCCAAACACCGAGCTCCCGCAAGCCATCAAGCAAGCCGAGGCATTCCGACGCAGCCACCCTCAAGTCGTGATTGGGATGAGCGCCCGCAACGGTCGTCTTGTTGAGGCTTCACGCGTCCTCGCGGAAGCTGATCGGAGTCTCGCTCACGCTGCAAACGAGGCCGGAGGCGTCGTCGGGTTTCGACCGGATCCGCGAAAGTACCGACAGTACGTCACGCAGAAGATGACCGATCAAGACTAATTGGAGTCCGCCTCAATTGACAGAAGTGACGCCAGCCGATCGTAGGTCGATGGCGCCAGGAGATAGGCGAGTTCTCCAAACGGTTCTCCGGGGAGAGCCGGCCCTTCAGGCACTGCCACGACATCTCCGTCACTCTCGTAGAATCGAATCCGGAACTCCCGACCATCGATGAGCGTGAGCGTGAACTCCGTAAAAGGATTCGTCTGCGGTAGTTCTGCGTAGAAGGTCGCGCCAACGAGATCCGCAAGAGCGCGAGCAAGGTCGGGACGATCGTCAAGAAGCCGGGAGCCCTCCGCGCTCTCTATTCGGAGTGTCGCGACTTCCTCGCCTCGTACGCTCTCGGGCAGGAGACGCAGATAGGCCCAGAAGGTCACGCCCTGGGTGAGATAGAAGTCGATGGCGCCTTCCACCTCGACAACACCTGCCTCCGCGGCCGCGATGGAGCCGTTCGGGAGTCGAGCGCCGAACTCGAGCACACGCTCCACGATCTCACTGTCTTGGTCGGCGAGGCGGAGTCGAACGGCACGTGGTGCGTCGAATCCAAGATCGGTCTCCGCCGGATCACGGCTCGTGATTTCGCGGGTTATTCGACTGTCGGCCAATGCACGGAGAAAGGCCTCCACGCGATCTGCCCTCGCCGGGTAGATCCCCTCCGGAACCTCAAGGCGCCACTCATCCGCCGTGCTGCGGGTGATGGTTACCTGAGCTATCCCGTCGACGACGATACCCACAACGCGCGTGACGTCGAACTCGACTAATGCCGCAGGGCCCGATCGCGCCCGTGACGGTGCGGTGATCCCCACGATCAGAAGGGTCAGAAGCACCAGGTTTGCAATCACCAGGAGAATCGTACTCTGCCGTACGCCGCACTTACGAGACACGCTGCCGCCTTCGAATACGAATGATCCCCGCCAAGGCAATACCAAGAGGCAGAAGAACCAGGTTGAGAAACATCACAGCAGCCGGTGAGAGAATCGCCGTTTCGTGGGTCAGTTCTCGAACCCCTGCAGAGCGAGTCCGAATTTCAAGGAGTGCCTCGTTCGCAGAGAGCCACTCGGCCGCGGACATCGCAAACTCCAAGTTGTAGGCCGAGTTGGAGGCTCGGATGAGCTCATCACTCATGAAGT
>JANQQY010000282.1 GCA_028284845.1 Spirochaetales bacterium | reverse complement strand
TCATCAGCGGAATCGTGAAGGTGCCGGTGGTGACCACGTTCGCGATGCTCGACCCGGAGACAAGACCTGTGAGGCCGCTCGAGACGACAGAGGCCTTGGCAGGACCACCCATGAACCGCCCGAGCAAGGAGATGGCGAGGTCGTTGAAGAACTTGCCGGCACCAAATCGTTCGAGCAATGACCCGAACATGACAAAGAGGAAGACCGTCGTCGCTGAGACATCCAGCGGTATTCCGTAAATGCCCTCGGCAGAGAGGATGATCTGGCTCAGGTACTTCGAGAGCGAGACACCACGGTAGGCGAAGAACCCCGGCAGATAGGGCCCAAGAAAGGCGTACGCGGTGAAGAGGAGCGAGAGAACGACCATGGGGAGGCCGATCCCTCGCCGCGCAGTCTCGAGTACAAAGATGATCGCAAAGATGCCAACTACGACATCGATGGTGACCGGGCGACCGGCACGCGCGCTGATCGCCTCCCAGTTGAGGATGATGTAGAGGACGGCGAGCGCACCAAGAATCGCGAGTGCATAGTCGAGCAGGGGGACGTGCTCGCGCGAATGAATAAACCGGATCTCCTTCGCCCGGCTCTTCATCATTGGGAAGGCAAGGAAGGTGAGAGCCACGGCAAATGAGAGATGGACCGCTCTGATCGTGAGGCTATCCAGGATGACGAGGCGTGGAAGGCTAAGTTGGAAGAGGGCCCACGAGATCGCAATGATGCCGATCACAATTCGGTCGCCCTTCCGACTCATCCTTGATTCGCCGAGGTCCTCTCTGAGCATCTCTTGAGCGCGTCGCTCGTTCCGTTCCTGACGCTCCTGCTCTCTCTGTTCGCTGTGTGTTTTCATAGATGCGGCCTGCGTGGACTACGCGAGGCGTCCTGAAGGGCGGCCATCGCGTAGTCCGGGTGAGTCGCCGGCAACTCGACCAGAAGCCGGCGAACCGAGGGCAGCCGCCGGAGCGGCCGCCCGAAGGACAGAGTCAGGAGCTACTCGCCGAGGAGAGCGGGGTTGATCAGATCGATCAGACCAGCCTCTTCATAGTAGCGGATGGCACCAGGATGGAGCGGGGCTGACATACCGGTAAGCATGTCTTCCAACTCGATCACCTGGTAGGCCGGATGCAGCGCCTTGAAGGCGTCGAAGTTCTCGAAGACTTCCTTTGTGATCGCGTACACGACGTCCTCAGATACGCTTGCGCTGGTGACGAAGGTTGCCTTCACGCCAACGCTGGGTACGTTTGGTTGGGTGTTCGCTGCCGATGGGTAGTTCGAGACAGGAACAATGCTCGACGCGTAGTAGCTGAACTCGTCCAGAAGAGCATCGACTTCGGCGCCCTCGATGGGTACGACACGGACCTGAATGCGGCCGCTCGTTGCCTCAGTGATGTTACCGTTCGGGTGTCCAACGGTGTAGAAGAACGCGTCGATTCGACCGTCCTGAAGCAGACCTGGAGCCTCAACGGCGCGGACCTGCTCAGCGGTTATCTCACTCTCCGAGATGCCGAAGGCTGCGAGGACGTCTCGGCTGTTCTGGAGCTGACCGGAACCTGGGTTACCGATGTTCACGCGCTTTCCGGCAAGGTCGGCAACGCTCTCGATACCACTGTCAACAGACGCAACAAGCGTGATCGACTCGGGGTGGATGCTGAAGACGGCCCGAAGGTCTTCCTGCGGTCCAAGCTCTTCCCATTCAGCCAGGCCGTTGTACGCCTGATACTGTCGGTCCGACTGAGCGACACCAAACTCAAGGTCACCATTCAGAACGGCGTTGATGTTGAAGACCGATCCACCGGTCGACTCAACGGTCGCTCGGATTCCATAGGTCTCCGACTGCGCGTTAATCATTCGGCTAATCGCACCACCGGTCGGGTAGTAGACGCCCGTGACGCCACCGGTACCAATCGTTACGAACTGGGTCTCAGACTGGGCAGCTGCGAACAGCGCACCGGTTGCGAGCAGGCCCAGCACGAGGAGTGCGATAACTCTGCGGGTTACTTTCATGTGATCTCCTTTTGCCCGGAAGCAGTGGCCGCGAGAACCGCCAGTCCGGACAGTGCGCATAAAAATACTCAACGATCACATGGATATGCAAACAAAAATGCTTTGATTCGCGGGTTCACGCCCACGTCCGTGTCCCCGCCCGCCTATCCTCCAAGACGAACGGCACGATCACGCGCGATGCTCCAACTCCCGTCGATGACGCCCCCTTCGCCGACGAGATGAGCAGCATCATGGAGTGCGACCGATGGACAGATGTGTCGTGGCCAGAGGTAGACGACCTCTCCCACCGGCGGACGTGAATCCGGGTCGGTCGACCACGCCCAATGCTCCTCGCTCTGCCGCCCCGCCTTCGCATCTGATCGGCCAAGGATCACTCCCCGAGGTTGCGGAGGGTCGGCAGCGATTGCCTTGCTACCGATGTCGATGGTGAAGGTTCCATCGGCTCGCGAGCTGATTACGCGACCAAGTACCAATGCAGCAGCCTCAAAGGGAAGATCGGGGTAGCGCGAGGCGTACCCCCAATCGTGGTAGACGTAGGTGCCCGGCGAGAGGATGACGTCGTTCGGAGCGTCGGCGGCGTGAACAGCAAAGGGCGGGGTGCCGCCGACAACAACCTCAGGCACATCGAATCCGCGCTCACGAAGTCGTTCACGCATGCTCAAGGCAGTGGTGCGCGCTTGGGCCGCAGTCGTCCTGCGACGCGCGGGATCGTCGTCCGTTGAGTGACCGTCGTAGGCGTGAATGCCGCCGGCGTCGATCCAGCGCGATGAGGTGATGCGCTCGTAGAGGGCGTCGGCCTCCGCGCCTGGTTTGACTCCGGTTCGACCCATCCCAACGTCCAGGTCGAGGAAGACTCGCAGCCCGACGCCGGCGCGCTCGGCGAAGAGATCGAGGACATCGACGATCCCCGGCTCATCTGCGAGACAAGAAATCGTAGCCGAGCGGTGCGCCCGCACGAGTGAGACAAGATGCTCGATCGCGGGTCCAACGGGCTGGTAGGCGAGGAGGATGTCCCTCGCGCCCGCCTCCAGGAGCATCTGAACCTCTCGTAGGGTCGCACACTTGAAGCGAACAATGCCGCGATCAAGGTGCATTCGAACGACATCTGCGGACTTGTGCGTCTTCACGTGCGGCCTGAGTCGCCGCGGGTCTCCCGCTACTCGAATCGCCGCATCAATATTCCGTGCCACGCGATCGGGATAGACAAGGAGTGTTGGCGTGGCAAGGGTGGAGGGGTCAGAGAGCTCGTACCATTTATCCATGGTTACGCTCGAGTATGTCGAGGAGTCCCGTAATGTCCTCGTAAGGACTGACATAGTCAGCCGCGTCCTTGACGGCGCTCGTCGCGTTCGCCGGAGCCGCGAAGAAGCCAACGTGCTCCCGCATAGGGAGGTCGCCGCTCGTATCTCCTACCGCCATGATGGCCTCCTTGGGTGGCCCGGGGCTCATGGGACCGCGCAAGAGTCCATCTACCCCCGTCCCCTTGTCCACACCACGAATCGAAACGTTGAGATAGTAGTGGGAAGCCCCGATCTCGAGATCGGGACCGTCGAGCCCGCCTTCGTACTCGCGAACGGCAGCCTCGATCCGGGGCATCACATCCGGATCCGCTGTGAACACACTGACCTGGGCGCGTTTGCCCTCCTGGATCACCGACTCCGGAATCACTGTGGACAGCTCGTTCCGAACAAACCGATCGATCGCCCCGATCTTCTCGACTCCCTCCGCGGAGACGCCGGGAGCAAAAACCGATCGGTTGTCGGAGAGGGAGTAGTAGAGAGCCCCATTCTCGCAGATCGCGGGGAGCCGGACATCGAGCAGCTTCATGAGAAGCTCGACGTAGGGTTGGGGCCGGCCGGTGCAGAGGGTGAGCGGCAATCCGCGCACGGTGCGGGCGAGTCGATGAAAGGCATCGAGATCCCAGGCGACCGACTCTTCCGGCGAGATACAACCGTCAACGTCACAGATAATCAGCTCGTAGGGCATAGCGTCGGCATGGTAGCCGAAGCGCAAGCTGGCCGCAATCAGAATGGAGCAGTAGGATGAGGCATGCTCTATGTCACGCGAACCTCAACAGGCGTATGGAGTGCCGACGCTGCGAACGGACCATGGGTCCGCCGCGAACAGGCCGAATGGCTGAGGCTGTTCACGGAATCCGACGCTGCGGCCTACCTCACGAGCCTCCCCGCCGTAGGCGAGGCCGTCGACGCTCCTGACGGAGCACCGGCCGGCTTTGTCGTGGACCAGGAAGTGTGGGCGGCCGGGGTGACCTACTACCGAAGCCGAACCGCACGGATGGAGGAGAGCGAGGACGCGGGAGGCGGGTCGTTCTATGACAAGGTCTACGAAGCAGAACGACCGGAGATCTTCTTCAAGGCCACCGCCCGAACCACGGTCGCGCCGGGGGAACCGGTCCGGATCAGATCCGATTCGGCGTGGAACGTCCCGGAGCCGGAACTGGTTCTCGCGGTCAACAATCGTGGCCAGATCATTGGGTACACGTCCGGGAACGACATGAGCTCGCGAGACATCGAAGGGGCAAATCCTCTCTACCTGCCGCAAGCAAAGGTCTACAGCGGGAGCTGTTCGATAGGTCCGACCCTCGCCCTTACACAAGACCCGATCGATCGCACCACAGCAATCGCATTGGAAGTAAACCGAGGCGGAAAGAGGGAGTTCGCGGGTACGACAACACTGACCGACCTAAAGCGATCACCGGATGAACTGGTGCGCTACCTCTTCAAAGACCAGTCGTTCCCTGACGGCGTCTTCCTGATGACCGGAACCGGAATCGTCCCCGGAGACGACTTCACCCTGAAGGCCGGAGATACGATTCGAATCACGATTGGTGATCTTGCGCCGCTCGAAAACACCGTCGCGGAGGAATAGGAATGGAACTCACTGGAAAGCAACTCATCGCGGGAGAACTGACCTCTTCGGGCTCGCAGGCCGCCGAGGCGATCTCACCCATAAACAACACGGCACTCCCAACCGCATTCTCTGAGGCGACTGAAGCTGAGGTAGATAGGGCGGTCACCGCCGCCGCGGGAGCGTTTCGCGACTATCGCGATCTTGCGCCGGCAAAGCGGGCGGCGTTCCTTCGGGCCGCGGCGGATCAGATTGAGGCGCTTGGAGAGACGCTCGTTTCGCGGGCACACCTTGAAACCGGTCTCCCGGAGGGCCGCATCACCGGCGAACGTGGGCGGACGGTCAATCAGCTTCGACTCTTTGCCGACGTCATCGAAGAGGGGTCGTGGGTGGACGCCCGTATCACAACAGCGATACCGGACCGAACCCCTGCGCCCTGTCCGGATCACCGAAGAATGCTCATCGCGCTCGGACCGGTGGTGGTGTTTGGGGCAAGCAACTTCCCGCTCGCCTTTAGTGTGGCCGGCGGTGATACCGCAAGCGCCCTTGCCGCGGGATGCCCGGTGATCGTGAAGGCGCACAGCTCCCATCCAGGCACCTCGGAGCTTGTCGGGAGGGCGGTGGCGCTGGCGGCGAGAGAGACCGGAATGCCGCCGGGGGTTTTCTCCGTACTCCATGGACCGGGACGATCGGTCGGCATGCAGCTCGTCAAACATCCCGCGGTCGAGGCGGTGGGATTCACCGGCTCGTACGCCGGTGGACGAGCGCTCTTTGACGCGGCGGCGGCGCGCCCGAAGCCGATTCCCGTCTACGCAGAGATGGGGAGCATCAACCCGGTGTTTGTCCTGCCGGGCGCCCTCAGCAGCAGAGGAGAGGAGATTGCGTCGGGACTCGCCGGCTCAGTGACACTTGGTGTCGGGCAGTTCTGCACGAATCCCGGGTTGGTTGCCGGTATCTCAGGCGAGGCCTTCGAGAGTCTAGCAGATGCGACGGGAAACCATATCTCCGGTGTCGCGGCCGGAGTGATGCTCAACGCGCGCATACAGAGTGCCTACCAGGAGGGCATCAGCTCACTCCAGAAACAGGGAGAGGTGAAACAGCTCGCCATCGGTCCGGAGGGAGAAGGATCCGGATCCTACGGGAGAGCGGCTCTCTTTATGACACAGGGCCGTGCGCTTCTTGAAGAACGGAGTCTGAGTGAGGAAGTCTTTGGACCCGCCACACTCATGGTCGCGGCGAAAGACCGCGGAGAGCTGATGCAGATCGCAGACGAACTCGTGGGACACCTTACGTGCACGGTTCACGCAACCGACGACGACCTTGTCGAGTACGCCGACCTTCTGACACTGCTTCAGGAGAAGGCGGGTCGACTCATCCTCAACGGATACCCAACCGGTGTAGAGGTCTCACACTCGATGACCCATGGCGGTCCCTTCCCTTCAACGACCGATCCGCACTTCACCTCGGTCGGGACGGCGGCGATCCTTCGGTTCGCACGGCCGGTGACTTGGCAAGGCTTCCCCGATGCGGCGCTCCCCACGGAGCTTCAGGATGCCAACCCGGACGGCGTTATGAGGATCGTGGATGGAACGCGAACCCGAGATGCGATAGGGACGTAGCTCTCAGGCAACGAGCGGACGTAGGCTCCGCCCGTGGCGAGCCAGTGGCCCCGAGCGCGCCGGCTACCTCGCCCCGGCCGGGTCGCGCAGCTCCCGGCGCGAGGGAAGCGGGACGATTGCCGATACGGCTTGCTGGTACGCCTTGTAGTCGGGATATCGAGAGGATGAGATCGATTCGGTGAAGACGGTCGATCCTACAAAGAGCGCCGTCAGAACGAGCGGTCCCAGCGCGCTCCAGTGAAGAACGTTTCCGCCGGAGGCGACGGAGGCAATCGCGACACTCACAAAGAGAGACCACCAGAAGCCCAGCTCCCCAAAGTAGTTTGGATGGCGGCTCACGGCAAAGAGTCCGTGGGTGAGGAACCCCCTCTCGATATCCGCGCTCAAGGCACTCCGTCGATCATCCGCGCTACCGGAACCGAACCACGCAGGGGGATCGGCTTCCTTCATGCCGGAATGCTTGATTCCCTGAAACTCGTACTGATGCTGATCCGCGACCGTCTCGAAGGTGAGCGCGGCGGCGGCAAGCAGGGATGCGATAATCGAGCCCGGCAACCCAATCGGTCCAAGGACACCAACAGCGTAGACCGGCAAGGTGAAGAGGACAAAGAGGGCTATTTGAAATCCGGAAACAAAAAGCAGACTGAACAGATGCCAGAGTGCTTCATTTCCAATCCGGCCTCTGAGGATCGGCCAGCGATAGTCCTCCATTGAAGTGTAGCCGCCTCGACGAGCAAAATTGTAGGTCAGTCGAGCACCCCAGATGGTGACCAAACCTGCCAAGAGAAGCACCTGACTCGCGAACTCGAACTTTGCGGCATAGACCCATGCAAAACCGACCGGGGCGGTGCTCCAGAGCCGATCGACCCACGAGTAGTCGTTGGTAACCGTTCCGGTCACGAAGGCAGCACCGGACAAGCCGGCTGCGAGAACGATCACCAATCTGAGCGGATTGGAAGCACCCACGTAGTCACGAACGGACGGTGCTCCTGAGCGATTCGTCGCCAAGAGCAACGCAAGGCCGCACCCAATCACCACCACAACGACCAGGACGAGCAGCTTCTTCATGTCGGTATTCTAGGGTATCTTCGCGCCA
>JANQQY010000275.1 GCA_028284845.1 Spirochaetales bacterium | reverse complement strand
GCCGAACGAGGCACCCATGAGGTCAAGCGGAAGAATGCCGAGAGTCCGATAGAGTGCCGGGTTCGCATAGTCGATCGACAGATTCGCGTCGGTCACGATGATTCCGTAGGGGGCGGTGTCCGCAATGGTGTAGAGCTTTCCCAGCGAGTCCGATGCGCGCGCATCCGCACTGATGTCTCGGATGACACCGACCGTCCCAACGACCGTGGCGGAGCCGTCAAGCTCCATCACAATGTCGCCGCTCGCAGTGACAAGGCCCACGAATTGAGACTCGGAAAGGCGACCGGCTCCCTGGAGCACGACCTCGAGACCTACGGTGCGTCGCTCGCCTCGCCGACGCTCGTCAAACAGTTTTGGCGAGTTTTCAGCTCCCGTCGACGACCCGGCCAGAGCAGGAAGGACATGCTCGCGGCTGACCAGGGGGACGACCTCGGGATCAATGAGCTCACTGAAGTGCCTCCCGAGCAAATCCTCCGGCTCGTAGCCGATCTGCATGATCGCATCATTCAGGTAGACAAACCGGCCGTCCTCATCAAGGCGATAGACGATCTCCTGGAGCGAACGGGTGATTGCCTCCTGCTGCTGTCGCTCATGGGTACTGAGCTGCGTCCGCCTGAACGCGTTTGCAATTCGGACGATCGCCTCCCGCGCGAACGACTCGGAGGAGTCGCCCTCGGAGTAGACGAGAAAGTCGGAGGGCGATCCAACCTCCGAGGTGCGGGAAAGGATGTCGTTCCGGAGCTCGTTCTCAGTCAGTGCAAGGACGAACTGGACATCCGCCAGAAGCTCAACTGTCTCAGGTCCGGCCGATGCGATGAGCGACCACGAGGCGAGAACAACGTCATGGGGCTCTTCCGAGAGCGCCACAGTAAGCTCTTTGCTGCTACGAACACTTCTGACATTCCCGATGGGGAGCGATTGAGTCACCTGCAGAGCGGTTCGATCGAGGAACGGCTCGGAGAGCAGGAGACAGAGTGTCACGCGACGCCACTCTCCACCGCTTGAACGAGCGCCTCAACGTCGGACTCGGTCGTGTCCCACGAGCACATCAGCCGAACGATGGATTGGGAGTGATCCCACACATAGAAGAAGATCTCATCCTGAACCGACGTGATCGCCTTCGCCGGGAGGCGAGCGAAGACGGCGTTGGCCTCGACCGGATAGACCACCTCAACACCGGGGATCCGCTCGAGACGAGTCCGCAGCAGACCTGCCATCTCGTTGGAGTTCTTCGCCAGCTCAACCCAGAGATCGGTTGAAAAGAGCGCCCGAAACTGGGCTGCGATGAAACGCATCTTGCTCGCGAGCTGCATGCCCTGCTTCCGGATGTACTTCATCGCGGGCTCGAGCCTTGGCGAGAAGAGTACGATGGCCTCGCCGAACATCAGGCCGTTCTTCGTACCGCCCAGGGAGAGGACATCAACGCCCAGCTTGCCGGAGATACCGGCGATGTCGGAGTCGCAGGCGACGGCGGCGTTGCTGATCCGTGCCCCATCCATATGGAGGAGCATATCGTTCTTATGACAGACGCCTGCTATCTCACGGACGAGTTCGGTGGAGTAGACAGTCCCGAGTTCCGTCGACTGCGTGATCGATACGATTCGCGGCTGCGAATGATGTTCGGTGCCAACGACATGCAGTTCGCGAAGGATGGCCTCAGGGTCGATCTTTCCGTCTTCAGATGCGACCGCGAGAAGCTTCGCGCCAGTGAATTTTTCGGGTGCACCGCACTCATCGGTGTGGAGGTGCGAGACATCTGTGCAGATGACCGCGTTGTAGGACGCGAGTGCGGCCTCTATCCCCACCACGTTGGCACCGGTCCCGTTGTAGACAAAGTGGATCGAGGTTCTGCGGCCAAAGACACGTTTGAGCGCGGCTACCGCCTCTCTTGTCCACTGGTCGTCCCCGTAGGAGATCGCATGCCCAACGTTCGCGCGAGCGAGCGCCTCCATCACGGCGGGATGAACGGGAGACGCGTTGTCGCTTGCAAAGAAGCGCTCAGCCATTGGTGCCCTCCGTGAGACTTGTGAGCAACTGACGTGCGGCGGCGTGTTCAGGTTCGATCTCGAGTGCACGTCGGCAATCCAGGATTGCCTCATCGGTCCTCGCGAGCTGGTCATAGACCCCGGCTCGCTGAAGGAGACACTCCACCCGGTAGGGATCACGATTGAGACAGTCTGAGAAATCGCGTTCGGCACGCTCGAGATCACCGGTCATCCGATACGCGGTGCCGCGCAAAAATCGCGGTCGTAGATTCTCGGGATCGATATCGAGGGCGACAGAAAAATCTTTGAGCGCCATCTCATATTGTTCGCTCGCCATGTGCGCTATCCCACGATGCATGAGGACGATCGCACGCACAAAGGCTCGGGGCGCTGAGGCGAGAATCGAGCTGTAGACCTCAACGGCATGGTCGTACGCACCCTGGTTGTGAGCCTGCAACGCTTCGAGCAGCAGGCCGTCGAGTCCGCCCGAACTCACACTCCACTCGGTATGTGGACCCTGCGAGGTCGCGTGCTCTGAATCCCCATGCCCGTTCGCAAGATTGGGATCAACGCCGAAGGTGCCGCCCTCGTCGCCAAGGAGGTCGGGGTGGGCGTCGGTATCGCTCGACTCTCCAAGCTTCTGCGTCACCAGTTCCCAGAAGCTCTCGCGTCGTGTCTGCAGTTGATCCTGAAGCCGACGCTGATAGTCGCGTATCTCCTGAAAGGTGATGTCTGAGAGACTCAGGTTCGCGTTCAGGGCGGCGAGCTTTCTCTGGACTGAGTCCTCAAACGGCGTGAACTCGGCCTTGTAGACCAGCTCATGCTCTACTTCCGCCCATGCGTCCTGGAGGATCGTCCGAATCTGGACTTCACATTCGATCGGCCCGGGGAGGTGGAAGCTTTCAAGGAGATCCTCAGGGACGGCAACGAGACAATGGACCGACTCGTATCCAAACTCACGTGCGCTGAACTCTGCTCCCTTGCGTTCAACCTCGCGAACGCCGAACTGTGACCGCACGCAGCGCTCGGCAAGTGCGACGTCCTCGAGAAACGGACACACAATCCGGAGTGCGATGATGTCGGTGACGACGACCTGATCCTCAGAGGCGGAGCGGGCTACTCGGAGGAGTTTCGCGTAGTAGCTCTCAAAGCTCTTCACTCGGTACTTTATGGTGGAACGCAGACCGCAGTTCTTGATTGCAGAACGAAAGCGTCGTTGCAACTCGAACAGGAGCTTGTCGTAGACATCGACGTGCTCCGAATACCGGCGCTTGAGATCATCGCGCGATGGAAGCGGAAGGCTAACTGCGATCACGAGACGCTATCGTAACACGGGAGAGAAGATGGAAGCACCACGGGTTCGAATCATAGAGCTATTCTTTCTGCTGATCCTGGTTGTCCTGACCTACGGTTTCTACCTTGTGATGCAGCCGTTCATACTCGACATCTTTCTGGCCGCGGTCTTCACGTCGATCCTCTTCCCGTGGCACGAGGGCTTGACGCGACGACTGGGCGGGCGCCGAACATTGGCGACGATTCTGATGGTGCTGCTCTCGTTTATCGTGGTCGTGGTCCCGGTTGTCACGATTGGGGCGATCGTCTCCGCGGAGGCCGTCGATGGCTACCAAGCCGCGATCGAGCGTCTCCCGGAACTGACGACTCGTATCAGCACGGTGTCGGTTCTCGACTGGGCGCGTGACATCCCGTTCGTCGGTGACTACGTAGAGGGCTTGGCAGAGATCGATCTCTCAGAGTCGTTTCGGAACGCCGTTCGGACCGGGTCGAATCTGATTCTCGAGGCGGGGCAGCGAAGTGTCGTGAGTGCCACCTCCGCACTGATCAACTTCATCGTCGTACTGCTCCTGATGTTCTTCTTCTTTGAGACCGGGCGCCGACTCCTCGCCACGGTCTACAACATCATCCCCATGCCCAACCGTGAGCTTCGTGAGATCGCAGAGGAGACCAGGCGAACAACCACGGCGACCATCATCTCCACGCTGATCATAGGCCTCATTGAAGGCTCCTATGGGGCGATCCTTTTTCTGATCTTTGGGCTGCCGTCGCCCTTCCTCTGGGGAATCATCATCACAATCCTCTCGATGATCCCGCTGATTGGGACGAACCTCGTCCTTATTCCCGCCGGAGTTATTCTCATCCTGACCGGCCGGGTTCTGGGCGGCATCGCTCTGGTGGTGCTTGGGATTGGCGGTGTCGCCATTACCCAGAACGTGATCAAGCCGAAGCTCTTGGGCGATCGCTCAGGTTTACACCCGGCGCTCGCACTCCTCTCGACGATCGGAGGGATCGCCTGGCTCGGCATCATCGGTTTCCTCGTGGGGCCGCTCGTGGCTGCCCTCTTTATCGTTGTCTGGCAGCAGTTCGCGAAGCGATACCGCACAGAACTCGCAACTCGAGACCAGGGTGACACGGACACAACGTCCGACGGTTCAAAGAGCGCCGCGAGCGATGAGCCTGCCCACAACAAGAGCACCGACTCGAGCACAACCGAGCGCGACGATGAAGGGCCGAACTCGGAGTCCGAGCGCTAGGAGCCTGTCTCCTCAAGCAGCAAAAGAACCGACGCGGAGTCCCCCGCGACGACATCGCGAACTTCGACGGCAAACTCGACCTGCCCTCCCGCTCGAGTGCGGATGCGCAGGGTGCCGGGATCGCCGTCACGCTCGGCAACCAATGAGATCATCTGATTGAGCTGATCGAGTTCGCGATAGTCCGCCAACCCGAACCACCCCGCTGACTCCAGCTCCGCCTGCGAGAAGCCGGTCACATTGCAGAATGCGTCGTTCGCTGCGAGCACCGCGTGCGTGATGCTATCGACGATGAGGCTCGGGATCGGTCCGGCGCGAAACGCCTCTTCAAGAATCAGTCGTGCACTCTCGATCTCGTTCCGCTCGTTCTCACGGTTGGTCATGTCAACGATGAGGTAGACGTCCAGCTCGTCGCCAACCGTGGACCGTGTGACAAAAACGGGAACTCTTCTCCGGTCGGATCGAATGAGCTCGGCGTCAAACCGCGCTTCACCGGTATCGCGGTCGCCAAGGAGCGTCTGAAGGCTCTGGTGCCCGACAATCTCGTCTCGGCCGAGTCCGGCGAGAGAGCAGAGCGCCTCGTTTGCATAGACGCATCGACCATCCCGTTGACCCACCCAGACCCCTTGGGCTACCTCGTGAACCACCGAGTCGAGCGAAACGCTCTCGTTGTAGGGCTTCTGCAGAGCGGCTCGCAGCGGCGTGACAAGCTGAAACGACCCAAAGATCCTGCGTATACGACCGCTCCGCTTTGTCTCGTATCGCGCGTCCAGCTTGACCCACTGCGTCTGCGCGGTATCGGTCACGATTCGAAACTCAATAGCACCGGAGCCGCCTCCGCGGGGTTCATGAGCGAACTCGGTGAGAGCCGC
>JANQQY010000206.1 GCA_028284845.1 Spirochaetales bacterium | reverse complement strand
TCATCATCGCGTTGGTGAACGAGTATCCCACGATGTCGTGGATGTCCCGCGTGAGTCGCCTTCGCTCGGACGCACGGGCCGCCGCCTGGACCTCTTGCGCGTAGTCTTGGATGACGAGGTTGGCGCGGGTCAATTCGGTCACGTTTACCTCAAGAGCTCGCAACCGCTGCTCAAGGTTCAGGCTCCTCTCACGGTTCTGACTGAGGGTGGAGATTGAAATGGCAATGCTTAATCCTGTGATCGCGAAGGCGACGGTGTCCAGAGGATTGCCACCTGCAGTCTCGGACCGTAGGAGCGCTACCAGCACTGAGAGTCCGCCCGCAATGATTGTGCTCGCTGGGTAGCGCTCGTAGAGGCCCCACGAGAAGATGCTTGGGATCAGGAGGGCGACTGCGATTGGAAACGAAGTTGGAAAGAGCCCCACATGCAGGAGCACGATAAGTCCCTGTATGGCAGAGAGATAGCGATAGAGCCGCTCGTACTTGGAGACGAAGACACCAACCGCGAGCAGGCCGGTTGCCGCACCAAAGAATTGATGGAGAGGCCACGGGACCAGGGCTACGCCCAGAGCCTCCCGTGTGTCGGGCTCTGACACGATGATCGTCGCGCATACCAGCGACACAGCCAACGAAGCCATTGCGATCGGCGAACGAGACGCCCGAAGCCGTTTCAGGAGATCGGCGCCAAGCATCGGCCATAGGTAGCACAGTGTGTTCGATAGGACAATAGTCCCAAACATCGGATCGATTTGCCATGACGATCGTCCGTTGTGGGCTGGCCAGGGTCGTGAGACGATTCCAACGTGGCGCAGGCACTAAGCAATCGAAAGGTGAGAGAGAAGGCGAGCGGTCAGGTACGCCCGCGTCGAACACGATCGCTTCGGTCAATGATCTTTGAGCAACGATATCTGCTGCTCATGTCGTTGCCCTTCCTTGCCTGGCTCCTCCTCTTCCGTTATCTGCCCATCTGGGGCTGGACCATGGCCTTCCAAAACTTCAGGCCTGGTCGATCGTTCTTTGAACAGGAGTGGGTAGGCTTTGCCCAGTTCGCCGCGGTGTTCACCGACCCTCGCTTCTACCAGGTGATGCGCAACACCCTCGCGATGAGCATCCTTGGACTCGTCGTTGGTACGGCAAGCGCAATCATCTTCGCGCTTCTTCTGAACGAGCTCCGAGTCAGCGGCCTCAAGCGCGCCGTCCAGACCATCTCCTACCTGCCGCACTTTGTATCCTGGGTAGTCGTCGCGAGCATCTTCTCGCGTCTCCTCTCGGTGAGCGGTCCGGTCAACGACCTCCTCGTGCGGTTGGGCATCATCGAGACGCCCTTCCAGTTCTTCTTACAGGGAAGACTCTTCTGGTGGCTCGTGACCGGCATCACCGCGTGGAAGGACACGGGTTGGAACGCCATCATCTACCTTGCGGCCATCTCGGCGATCGATCCGCAGCTTTACGAGGCCGCTTGGGTTGATGGTGCGAACCGATTCCAACAGATGCGGCACATCACCATTCCTGGAATCATGCCGACGGTGACGGTGATCCTCATTATGAACATTGGGTGGCTCGTCAGCACCGGCTTCGAGCGTCAGATGCTCCTGGCAAATCCCATTGTGATGGACTACGCGGAGGTGCTCGATCTCTACGTCTTGAACTACGGGATACGCCTTGGTCGATTCTCGTTTGGGACGGCGCTTGGAATGTTCAAGTCCGTCGTCAGCATCCTGCTGGTGCTTGGGGCCAACTTTGGCGTTCGCCGAGCAAAGCTCAACTCAATCCTTTGAGGGACCTATGACGTACGCGAAGAACGAAGCGCTCTGGTTTGATATAGCCCTTGTCGTCTTCCTGGTCCTGGTCGCTTTCGTGACCATCTATCCCTTTATCAATGTTGTTGCCGTCTCGTTCAATGACGCGACCGACACCATTCGAGGCGGCATTCACTTCTGGCCTCGTGTCCCGACGCTTCAGAACTATCGTGCCGTCTTTGACAACCCTCGGCTTATCCGTGCGGCGCTTGTCTCGGTCGCACGTACGGTGGTCGGCGCCGGGCTTGGTGTCTTCTCATCTGCCATGGTCGCCTACTGTCTGAAGCGATCCGATTTCATTCTGCGAAAGCCGATGACCATTCTCTTCCTGCTGACGCTCTACTTCTCCGGTGGGCTCGTCCCCGAGTACCTGCTGATCGTCAACCTCGGTCTGATCAATCGGTTCTCGGTCTACATCTTGCCGATGCTCCTCAGCGCCTGGAACATCATCGTCATCCGCGCCTTTATGCAGGGGCTTCCGGCGAGTCTGGAGGAGTCGGCGAAGCTCGACGGAGCCTCCGATCTGCGGATCTTCCTCGAGATCGTTCTGCCTCTCTGTAAGCCGGTGATCGCCACGGTCACGCTCTTTGTGGCCGTCTGGCAGTGGAACTCGTGGATCGACACCTTCCTCTACGCCGCCCGCAACGAAAACCTCAGCACGCTTCAGTACGAGCTGATGAGAGTGCTCTCCAACACGACCGCCATGCAGAGCCCCGACGCCTTCCGGGGCCAGGAGGAGCGAATCTCCTCCGTGACGCCCCAGTCTATCCGCGCGGCCATCACCATCATTGCGACGGTCCCTATTCTGACCGTCTACCCGTTTCTCCAACGCTACTTCGTGAAGGGCCTCGTCCTTGGGGCCGTGAAACTGTGAACTCCGTCAAGCGCTTGCAAGAGTCGGATCGACCCGGGGCGATGCCTACCCCGAGAAGTTTTCACCTATTACCAAAGGGAGGTGTTATGCAATTGAGAAGATCGACAGCATTGATCGGTCTCGCGTTCCTCACGCTCGTCGTGCTCGCACCGGTCTGGGCGGCAGGTGCCGGAGAAGAGGCGCTCGACCCGGACGGACC
Organism: Spirochaetales bacterium; assembly: GCA_028284845.1. Taxonomy (GTDB): domain Bacteria; phylum Spirochaetota; class Spirochaetia; order DSM-27196; family SLST01; genus SLST01. The sequence continues at coordinate 286 of JANQQY010000206.1, read as the reverse complement.
CATCGAGTTCACGATGTACAGCGAGGACGTCAACAGTCAGTACGAGGACTTTGAGAGCCCGGTCGCGCTCGAGATTGCGCGAAGGACGGGAGTCTCTCTCAGCATGGAGTATCCGGTTGGTGCTGCCGGCGAGCGAGTACAGCTGATGGCCGCATCCAGCGACTATCCGGATCTCTTGTTCGCGAAAGGTTCGTCGAACGTCGTTGTGAATGCCGGCGGCTTCCTGGACATGACCGGCTACATCGAGCAGATGGGTCCGAACATTCAGAACATGTATGGCCGGTTT
>JANQQY010000180.1 GCA_028284845.1 Spirochaetales bacterium | reverse complement strand
TCTCTGCGTCTTTCGCGGCGCCGGCGTAGGCAGCGGCCGGATCAGGCGGGATCTGTTCCGCCACCAGGAGCGGGCTCCTCCCCGCGGCTCGAATCATCTCCGAAATCGAACCGTAGCTGATGTCACCGTCGGCTGCGGCGGTGAGCCAGGTCCCGGCTTGGGACTGCCGGATATGGACGACGGAGACACGATCGGCGTAAAGGCGCGCGAGGTCCATGACGGCGTGGATGCTCATCTCCGCTCCCCGATAGATCCAGTCCGCGTCCAGGCACCAGGTCATCACCTCGTTCGAGGTGTTGAGAAGCATGTGATGGAGTTCTCGTGCCGCGGCTCGCATCTCCGAGTCGTGCGTGTGATACGAGAGAGTCACACCTTCCTCGCGAAGCCGCCGCCCAAGTTCGATCATTCCCTCGAGTTGGACCGACAGCTGCGTATCGTCCTTGTTGATCGGCTTATTCCAATCGACGGGCACGGGATTCACAACGAGACACTCGAGGCCCGCAGGCTTCGCAACACGGGCGATCGCGGTACACCGGTCGATCTCCGCCGGAGCCTGATCACGGTCATGGAGGAGCGCGTTGGCGTAGATCGATCTGGTCCCAAGACCCGCCGAGGTCAACGTTCGGACCAGCTCCGCAGTCTGTTCCGGCTGATCGGCAAGACCTTCAAATCCGTCGTACCCCGCATCAGCGCAGATCGTGGCGATCTCGGCCAGATTCCTTTTACGGTCGGACCGTTCGTAAATCTGTGACCATGGGTACTCCCCGGATGCGATGTACATGGTGCCCCCTTTGTAAATCAAACCTCACATTGCTCGTTCGTCGATCTTGGTCCGGGAGGCGGCCGCATGGGTGTCACGGCAGATGTCCCCGAGACCATGAGCAAGACAGTGCAAATGTATGTGAAGACGATCAACGATATCCAGTCGGCACAGGAAGCAGCCCGCGCGGAATCGTGCCTCTCACACATAGAGCGAGTTGAACTCCGAAGTTTTCCCGTCTATTCTCGTTGTGGACGAGCGTTCTACTCATCAATTGCATCTCGATTCGTCCTGGCTTCGGCGGTGCGTACGGATCAGACCAAGGGAGTCATTATCTCGAGTACGAGCACGGTGCGACTGAAGATCGGACCTGACATCGCCTCTTTTTCATCAGAGGAGGTCGATCTCGTTCCAAGCGCGGACGCAGCATTGGTAGCAAATGTCTTCCCCGCGCTCCACGCCCGCCGGCCATTGACCATCGCACAACCGGTTGACCCGGAACTCGCGAAGCAGATTCCAAAGGCAATGGACCTCGCGGGAGAGTGGTGGAACTATCGCCCCGTCGACATCTCTGTTTCAGAGGGTCAAAGCGCACACGACACCGCGCCGGGTGTGGGACTCTTCTTCAGCGGCGGCGGAGACTCGTTCTACTCACTCTTCCAAGGCATGGATGAGACAACCCATCTCATCACCATCATTGGATTCGATGTAAAAAAATCGGATACCGTTCGAGCAGGCGAGCTACGGGAGACAGCAATCACGGTTGCGGAAGAGACCGGCAAGATCCCGATCTTTGTGACGACAGATGTGCGGCGCTGCCGCGAGCTGGCCAGAGCCGATTGGCGTCACTCTCACGGATCAATCCTTGCCGCCGTGGGCCACTTGCTCAGCGATGTCCTGGGTGAGGTGCGCATCACCGCCGGATTCTCCTTGGCTGATCTCCAACCGTGGGGCACCCACCTCTATCTCGACCCACTCTGGTCATCGTCGCGCCTTCGTGTCGCGCACAAGGGAGCCGAAATGAACCGAACCCAACGAATACAGCACGTCGCAGACGAGGCACTCGTGAAGAAGCAGCTTCGAGTGTGCTGGGAGTACAAGAATGCCGGTCGCAACTGTGGCGTCTGTGAGAAGTGCCTGCGAACGCAGATGGTGCTCTTGACGGCCGGGAAGCTCGACGGTTTCTCCTGCTTCCCATCCCCGGACTCACTGCCGGAACGAATTGGTCGGCTACCCTATCTCAAGAACCCGCAGATTCGTGGCGCGTGGGAACGATTCCTCGCCGAAGATCTTGACCTGCGATTGCGTGCATCGATCGAAGAACTCGTGTTGCGGACCATAACGCATCACACGCGGATGGGGTCGCTTGTGCATGGAGCGAGCACGGCACCACGAAGGCTCGCTCGAAAAATCAAGATCGCAATGACTGCGCCCGGGCGGCGTGCAAGGAAGTATGGCCACGTTGTTGGCTAAGGAACTCCTCCACGATCTGCGATCGAAGTGTCGGTACGAGGTGGCAACGGCACTTGGGACCGCCCGCAAACTCGCGGTAATCGGATTTCCCGACTACCCAAACGTGGGAGACTCCGCCATTTGGGCCGGCATGGTCCGCCTCATTGAGCGAGACCTGCGGGGTCGGATCGTCATGGCCGGACGCGATGACAGGGTGACGATCAATCGCATCCAGCGACGCCAGTCTGAAATCGACGCCGTAGTGATAACGGGCGGAGGCAACTGTGGTGACCTTTGGCCACAAGCCCAGCGTGTGCGCGAACGGGCGATCGCGCAGATTCGTGATGTCCCCATCATTCAGTTGCCGCAGTCGATCTACTTCCGGAGAAGAAGCCTTGAGCGTCGATTCCTCACGATGGTGCGGAACAGACCGGATGTGATCTTGATGGTGAGAGATACCAGAAGTCGAGAGATTGCCGAGTCAATCCTTCCATCACATCAGGTTCGGCTCTGTCCGGACATGGCATTCTATGCGGACCTCCCGGTCGTGCCGCCCAGTTTGTCGAACGGACGAATCCTCTACCTCGTTCGAAATGACCGCGAGGCAAAACGGAAGTTCTCGATTCCCGAGCCGCAGGACTGGAAGCGGAGACGCTTCTCGCCAACGCAACGCTTCTTGCGGTTCTTGGGACTCGCCGAACGAGTGATCCCCATCCCGGGATCTGCCATCCGGATGGAGACTCGCCTTCGACTCTACCGTACGGTTATCGACGAGCGGCTCCGATCGGGAGTACGCATGCTCGTCCGAGCGCGGGCAGTCGTAACTGATAGGCTCCACGCCCATATTCTCAGCTTCATGCTCGGAGTCCCGAATCTGCTCTTGGACAATTCGTACGGAAAGAATCGCACCGTCGCGAACACCTGGGGCACAGGCACGGTGGAAGGGGTGACACAGCTGGCACCGTTCATCGCACGCAGCGGTGAGCCGCTCGTGTCGGTCATCGTGCCTGTCTTCAACGTCGATCGATACCTCGAGCGCTGCCTCCGATCCATCTCAGATCAAAGCTATCGTGCGCTCGAGATAGTCGTTGTAGATGATGGTTCCACCGACCGCTCGTACGAGATCGCACGGGCGTTCAAGTCCCGCGACAGCCGCGTCACGCTCCTCCACCAGGAGAACGCCGGGCTGTCGGCCGCGCGCAACGCTGCTCTCGACCGTGCACGCGGAGAGTTTATCACCTTCGTAGACAGTGACGATTGGATCGACCTGCACTTCATTGCCAAAGTCGTGAACGCGGCAAAAGCGACGGGCGCACCTATCATCCGCGCCGGCCATACGCGGACGTTGGAAGATGGAACCGGCCGGCGGATGGTGCCGCAGTGCCGGCGCGTGACGCAAGTCGAAGGAAAGAGGTCGGTCGTGCACCGTCACTTGGACGGATCGCTCGGATCGACCGTCTGGGCGGCGCTCTACGCACGCGCCGTGTTTGGCAACCTTCGCTTCGCTGAGGGAGTAACGTATGAGGACGCCTATCTCTTTCCGGAGATGCTTGCGGCATTCCCGCATCTGACGCTCGCTCCGGCGTGTGGCTACTTCTACCGAGAACGGCATGGGAGCATCGCGAGAAGCTTCTCGAGCAGATCGTTTGACGCGCTCCACGCCAGAGTGCACGGTCGTCGATATCTCCCACCATTTGAGACGGGCTCACATCTCGATCGGCTCTACCGGATCCAGTGTACGGCAACCCTGTCCTCAGTGATGCGTCTGATGGCGAGGAGCGCCAACCGGGCCTCGATCCACGGCTTTGTCAGGCAGTCGCTCGTCATCATCGGGGGCAGTCTCGCCACGCTCAAGATGTGTCGCTCAGCCACGAATGTCGCCCATTGGGCTGTCGTTTTTGTGGGAAGG
>JANQQY010000175.1 GCA_028284845.1 Spirochaetales bacterium | reverse complement strand
GCATCATGGGTAACCTGGGAGTCTTGATTCTGCCCGATGTCTACACACGGCTCCAGGCCTCGTCAACGTGCAGCACAACCTCGGTCTTCTCGGTCTTCGTGACCTGCATGATCATCTCCGGCTTCAGCGAGATGACCGGAAAGATCCTCGTCATCACCCTCTTTTTTGTCGTAACCAGCCCCATCGCCTCGCACATCATTGCTCGCTTCGCCTGGGAGCGAGGCGTGATACCGTGGCGGCGCAGCTACGGAGACCGCCAGATGCTTGGGGCCGACGATGATTGACACCATCCTGATCCTCATGCTCGTCCTCGCGCTGATCGCCCTTATCGTCCGCGATCTCCTCGCAACGGTCATTCTAACAAGCGTCTTCAGCCTTCTCAGCTGCCTTGCCTTCTACATCCTGGGTGCGCCGGACGTCGCCCTCACGGAAGCCGCCGTTGGGACCGGCATAGGAAGCGTGGTCTTCATCTGGATCGTGCATCGCACGCGCGGGAGCAAGGATGCGCCGGGTCGTTGAGATCATTGCCGTACTCGTCGTGTCACTGATACTCGCGCTCGCCCTTTCAGGAGAACACCCGCGTCAAACGGAAACAAAAGAGGCAATCGTGGAGAACGGCCTGGCCGACACGGGCGCGCGAAACCTGGTGACCTCTGTCTATCTTGGCTATCGCGCCTTTGACACCTTTGGAGAGACGATCGTTCTCTTGGTCAGTGTCTCCGGGGTGATCTACTTCCTCTCGAAGGGAGGCAAGTCGTGAGGAAGACCGACGTCGTGGACGTGGCCGCGCGCAAACTCGCACCCTATATGTTCCTCTTTGGCCTCTATCTCGTGAGTTATGGCGATATCTCACCTGGCGGTGGGTTTCAGGGCGGCGTCGTTGTGGCGTCCGGCGTGATCTTGCTCGCAATGGCGAAGGGATCACGAGCGGTCGCCGCCTACTTCCCACTGCACAGCCTCTCGCTCGCTGAAACAGTGGGCTTCGCGCTCATCCTTGCTGCGGCGATCGCAGGCCTCCTCATGGGCGCCGGCTTTCTCGCGGACATTGTCGCGCCGACCGGCGCATTGAGAAGCATCACGAATGCGCCCTTCGCCTTCGTGATGAACATCCTTATTGGTCTCAAAGTGGGCGCTGGTGTCAGCCTGATCTGCCTGACTCTCTTTGGGGAGTCGGGCCCGTGACCTGGTACCTGATTTGCGCGATTCTCGCCGTCGGCTTGTGGGCGGTGATCGCTCTTCCAAACCTGATTCGGAAGATCGTGGGACTCAGCATGATGAACACCGCCGTGATCCTCTTTTTTGTCTATCAGGGATCGCTCGACAGCACTTCTCCACCTATCGTGACCGACGGCAGCGTGGATCCATCTCTCGTTGCGGACCCTTTGCCTCAGGCGCTTATGCTAACCGCCATCGTCGTTGGGATCTGTATCGTGGCAGTTGCACTCGTCATCGCGTACAAGCTCTACGAGCGATTCCAGACGCTCGATGTCCGCGAGCTCGAGCGCATGATCTGGAAGGCGGAGCCGGATGAACCTAAGTGACCCGGTCCTCCTCATTGCCCTGCCGCTCGCCGGCTCGCTCATCTCGCTTGTGGGGAAGCTCCTCAAGAGGGAGATAGTCCCGTGTATCGCAGCCTCCGTTCTGGTCGCGCTTTCGGCGGTTCCGCTGACCGTACAGGCCGCGACCGTCTTTGCCGGAAGCGTTCTGAGCTCGCAGCTTGGAGGATGGGGTCCGCCAGTGGGCATTGGGCTACGGATGGATGCGCTGGCCTGGATCGCATCTGCGATGATCGTGGGTATTGGCTCGGTCGTACTTCTCAGTTCGTTTGCGGGAGGTGAGTATCGGTCCAGATACTTCTTTTTTGCGACGATCTTGATCTCGGGGATGCAGATGGTGACGCTGACGGACGATATCTTCACGATGTTCGTTGGCTTCGAGATCATCGCCATTGCGGCCTATCTCCTCATTGGGTTTGACCAGACGGACGCGGGACTGCTCGCGAGCCTGAAGTACCTCATCCTGAGCACGGTGGGTGTGCTCTTCTTCCTGATTGGTGTCTTTTTGGTCTATCGAGACGTGGGCTCGCTCTCCATCAGCGGGATCGCAACCGCGGTACGCGAGAGTGGCCTCGCCAACTCACGATCGATCCACCTGGCGGTCGCGACCCTCTGCGTCGGCATTGGCGTTCGGACGGCATTTATCCCGTTCCACACGTGGCTCCCGGAGGCGCACGCCTACGCCCCTCATCCGGTCAGTGCGCTTCTCTCCGGCGTGCTCATCAAGGTCTCTCTCTTTGCGATGCTTCGAATTCTGCGGACGTTTGAGGCGACCTATCTTAATGAGATGCTTCTCTGGATCGGGGGCCTGACGGCTATCGTGTCGGTCGTCGTGGCGCTTTCCCAATCGGATCTCAAGCGGCTACTCGCCTATCATTCGATCTCCCAGATGGGGTACATCCTTGCCGCCTTTGGCGCGGCCTCCGCAGCCTCGTACACCGGTCTGTACGCGCACGCGGTGGGCCACGGCCTGTTCAAGTCTCTTCTCTTTCTTGCCGCGGGTGAGATCATTCACGTGACCGGCACTCGCAATGTCTACGAGATGCGCCCGATTGGAAGGAGCCACCCCTACCTCGCCACCATGCTCATCGTTGGAGCCCTCTCGATCGCGGCGATCCCGCCCTTTGTCGGCTTTGTATCGAAACAGCTGGCAACCGGAGCCGTCGGAACACCTGCGGTCTCCTATCTGCTCTGGGCGACATCGGTAGGGACGGTCGCGTCGTTTGTAAAGGTAGGAAGGGTCGCACTGCCGGGGCAGCAATTGGCCAGCGGCGGCGCGTCGCGAGAGCAGGGGCAGGCGCAGCAAGGGTCGCCGCTACACGATGAGTCGTTCGTGAATGACAACACTTCCGGAGGCGACCGATCGACGCGGATCGCTCCACCATCGGCGATCGCAATGGCGATCCTCGCGACGGCCTGCATCGCAGCAGGCATCTACGGTGAGCGGCTGGCAGTATCACTATCGGGCATCCTTGCCGGAGGCGGACACGATGCAGCGGTCGAGGTGGAGGCCACGCGCCACGCCGGGGCTGACACGACGTCCTACGAGCCGTCGGATCTGTACAAGGGGCGCAAGTTGCTCGAGACGCTTCTGATCGCGGCGCTCGGCGCGGCGGTCTACGCGCTGGCAACCTCAAAGCGTGGACACACGATCACCGAACGGATCTCTGCGATTCGTCCGCAGCTCGGATCGGTGCTCCTCTTTTTCGTCGCAGGGCTTTCGCTCTTCGCGCTCTTTGCATACGTCTAGCCATCCAGGAGGAATCGATGATACGGCTCGAATCGGACAATACGCGCGACTACGCAGTCGACACCCACGCTCCAGGGCCGGAGGGGAGCCTCCCCTTCACCCCCGACCAGCTCCGTGATTCGCCGAGCGGCGATCTCTTTGCGCTCAGCCAGAACGCCGGCATGGGTTGGAGGGCGATCGAGGTCAATCGGCCGAACGTTCTGATCATGAGCACGATGGGCGGGATGCGCGACCCGGATGGAACGCCGGTCGCCCTTGGAC
>JANQQY010000170.1 GCA_028284845.1 Spirochaetales bacterium | reverse complement strand
ACTGTGAGCCCGGCCGGAGCGATCGGCCCCTGCGGAAGGATCGCTACCTCCCGAGCGATTGCGCGGGTTGATTCGCGAGTTATCAGCTTGCCGTCGAGGTAGACTGCGCCGGACTCGACTGGCAGCAGCCGGGCGAGAGCCTTGAGTAGCGTGCTCTTGCCGGACCCGTTCGGCCCCACCAAAGTTGTGATCCCGCCGTGGGCGACACTGAGCGAGAGCTGGTGTACAACGGTTCGCCCGTCGTAGCCGATCTCGAGTTCACGCGCCTCGAGGGCCGACTGTTCAGGGCGCACCGTGCTCACCCACCGGCCGAGCGACGACCACAAGGCTGCTGGTCTCTTCCACTACCGGTTGACCCTCGTAGCCGCCATGGACACTTTCCACGGCAAACCCTCGTCGCTCCAACGCCCGCTCAAGCTCTTCACGGAGCCATTCGCGACCAATACTCACCTCTTCGTTGCGTTCGATCACCGTCTTCTCCCGGACTATCTCGTAGCAAAAGGTCCAGCGGTGTATGGGCGGAGCGAGAAGCTCTTGCCACATGGTAGTGCGATACTCAAACGCTCCGATTCGCACCGTGCCGGCCACGGTCTGCGGCAGAGGCGAAGTAGCCGGGCGGGCCGCAACGCTGTCGATCACCAGTCGGCCGTCAGGCAGAAGCACCCGTTGCACCTCCGCCAGCAACGCGTCGAGTTCCTCAGTTGTCAGCAGATGGTGAATCACACCGGCCATATAGGCGAGCCCAACCGACTCGATGAGGTCTGTAGGAGCAGTTGAACCGGGCATAAGCGTGATGCGCGGAAAGAGATGCGGCCGCTGGGCCAGTTTAGCAAGGAACACCGTACGCATTGCATCCGAGGGCTCGATGCACGTGACCTTCACTCCACCTTCGGCGAGAGCAAGGGCGAGCCGACCCGTGCCTGCACCGACCTCGAGCACGTGATGCGCGTCTTGTGCAAGAGGCTCCAGAAGGGCAAGTTCGGGCTGTACCGAATCCGAGCGGTCCCAGAGTAAGTCGTACCAGTGAGCAAAGCGGTAGCCATCCATGTTCATCGTGGTCTTCTCCGTCTTAGCAGTATCAGCAGCACCGGGGCGCCAAGCAGCGCGGTGACTGCGCCAACAGGTATCCCAGCCCGTTGCGGGTTGGCGGCGAACGGTGGGTTGAAGCTGATCGACTGCGCCAGCGAATCGGCGCCAAGCAACAGGCTGCCCGCGATGAGGGCGCTGATCGGGTACAAACGACGCGCGTCCTGGCCAACGAGGATACGCGCAATGTGGGGCCCAACCAATCCAATAAACCCCACCGCACCCACGACCGCAACCGCTCCCGAGGTCAGAGCCGCGGCAACCACCAAGAGCAGTGCTCGCGTTGTCTCCAGTCTGACGCCAAGAGATTGGGCCGTGTCGTCACCTAACTGAACCGCGTTGGCGTAGCCGGCGCAGCCGAACCCTGCGATCATGGTGACCAGCGCCCACGGCCAGAGTGTCGACCAGTGGATCCACGCCAAGCCATTGAGCGAACCAATCAGCCAAAGCAGCGTGCTGGCGAGATACGCCTGGTTCAAAAGAAGCACAAACGAGGTAATGGCGCTGAGCACGGCGCCCACAAAGACGCCCGTCAAAATCAGTCGGGCGGGGTCGATACGCCGCTGCCAGCTAAGCGCGTACACCAACACCCCGGACGCCAAACCACCTGCAAGCGTCACGGGTGGCAGGCTCCGCCCGGGTGTCGCGAGGTCTCCTCGGGTCAGCCAGAGCACCGCCCCGAGCACCGCACCGGCACTGATCCCGGTCAAACTCGGCTCTGCCAAGGGGTTGCGAACGAGCGACTGCAGAATGGCGCCGGCCAACCCGAGCATCGCACCGGCGACCACCGCAATGAGAGCGCGCGGCAAGCGGAGGTTCATAACGATGTTGTGATGGGTCGAGTCGAGCGGCACTCCGCGTAGAGCGGCAACGACTGCCTCCGGCGGCAGATTCACGCTTCCCACTCCAAGGTGAACAACGAAGAAGAGAAGGACGGCGGCCAGACTCAAACCGAGTGCCAGAAGAAAACGCGTCGGTCGGCTCATCAGATCTTCCCGCCTCGACGACGTATGAGAAACAGCAACGCTGGGCTTCCTATAACGTTGGTCCAGAGACCGACCGGTAACTCGAGTGGTGCGAAGGCAGCGCGTGCAAGCAGATCGGCACTGACGAGCAGGGCGCTTCCGGTAAGCGCACTCAGCGGAACAACCATTCGACTATCGGTAGTATTGAAAACGCGCCGAACCAGATGCGGGGTGAGCAAGGCTATCCAGCTGATCGGCCCGGCGACGGCGACGACCGCCGCGACAACGCCCGCACTCGTGAACATGAGCAGCGAGCGGACTGTACGCGTCGAAAGGCCCATGCCACTTGCCACCTCATCCCCCAACTGCAGCAGATTGAGCGAGCGGCCGCTAAGGCAAAGCAGTGGAACGCCCACGAGCCCCCACGGTAGGGCGACGAGCACGTGCTCCCATCGGCGTGCTGCCAGACTACCGACTGTGAACAGGTAGAGCGCGCCTACATCGTTTTGCGTACCCATACTGATCACACCGATCACCGCTCCGTTGAGCAGCGCGCTGAGCGCAACGCCGGAAAGCAGCAAACTCCGCCCTCCGCCACTCCGCGATCCTACCGCTACGACCGTGCCGCCTGCCACAAGCCCGCCCGCCAGGGCCAGCCACGGAAAGAGGACCCAGGGCAGACCAATGGGAAAGACGACCAGCACGGCAACCACGAGTGTCGCGCCCGACGAAACCCCAAGTAGCTCCGGACCGGCAAGATCATTCCGGAAGACGGCCTGCAGTGTTGCCCCAACGACTGCCAACATTGTACCGGAGAGGAGGCCAAGAGCGAGGCGCGGCAAGCGGAGCTGAAAGAGCACGATTCGCTCGACCCTCTCACCACCGCCTTCGAACACCATCTCCCACAGCTCTGCGGGCGCAAGTTGTGGTGTTCCAAAGAGCAAAAAAGCCACACCGCACAAGAGTATCCACGCCACGCAGCCGGATACCCAGCCTACAATGCGCCGCCGCACCCCCGTCCCGGCCGAGGAGCGATGGTGAATCACTCCGGTCTCGTCAACGCAGTGGCTGGGGGAAGACCTCGGGATAGGTTCTTGTCATGACCTCGTCGAGGACGATACTGAGTGAACGCGTTCCCCGTCCGTAGATCCAAATCAGAGGATCGTTCCCGTCTACAACCTGTCCGTTCTGGACCGCGGTGAACTCGCCCCAGAGCGGATCGTCTTCCATCATCGTGTTCAGCGAGTCTCCCAGAAGGCCTGCCTCGTTCTGCGGCACGCCGAATATCACATCGGGGTCCTCGGCTAGGACTTGTTCAACCGAGTAGGCTACAAACGCGGTAGTCGAGAGCGCCGGCCACGGGTAATCGGTCACTTCGGCGAGCATTTCGCCGTAGGGTCCGTCAGTCGTGTTTACGTTGAAGCCGAACGGACCGGCAAAGACGATCGCTACCGTCTTGTCTCGTGGGGATTGCGCCTTGTACGCCTCCAGGCGGGTTACAAATCGCTCGGCGGCAGCCTCTGCTTCCGCAGCCCGTCCAGTGAGCTCGCCCATGCTGCGGAGGTACTGGATCGAGTCCGCCATCGTGCTGGGGCGCATCGTATAAAGAGGCGCTATCGGCCCGAGCGCGTCGCGTAGGTTGTCGTGAACGCCGCCAAGCCCAATCACGAGGTCAGCGTCTACAGCGGCTATATCTTCCACGCTTGGCTCCATGAACGAGCCGCCGATCGTCTGGAACTGTGCTGCCCGCTCACCATAGAAGCTAGGATGGTACGCGAGTTCGCCTGGCTTTACAGCAACCGGCTCAAGTCCAAGCTCGTAGAGGATGTCGGTGCAGATGTCGGTGAGACAAGCGATGCGCTGAGGCTCGCCGTCGAGAGTCACTGTCGCACCAGATGCGTCGGTGAAGGTGAACCGGCCGCCTGCGGCGCCACCCGTGTCGGCACGCTCTGCTTCGGCCGGTCTGGCGGCCTCGGACCGCCCTCCCGCAAACGCCGCTGTTACCCCGACTGTGATCACGGTGAGCACCGTGAAAACCTTGAGGACGAGCCGTCCCTTCATCTCTGCCTCCTCGAGCGTCACCAGAATCGACGCCGTCGCCGTTGTATTACTATGTAATATCACACCGGTCAATACACGTTGGCGTACAAGCTCGTTGATGGCACCAATGACTTAGTAAGAGGTCCAACAGGGCCTCATCCGTTCTTCTGATCAGGCATCGGCCTCGCGAAATTGTCGCCGATTCGGCACGGCCGAACGGGAGTGATTTTCGGCCATCAAGGCCGTAAACGTGTCCTCTATGAACTGAACCGCACCCCGCCCACCGTCGTGACTGCCGGGGTCCGGTTGATATCTGCGCGACTCCAGTCCGCTCGTTTCGGTCACATTTCCCGTGTCCGTCGGCAACGTGACCCGATTCCGCAGTCAACGCCAGATGAGCGCATATCTGAGAAATGCCGCTGTCTCGATTCAACCTGAGTTATGTGCTGATTGCACAGTCGATGGCTTGCGACACCAGCGAAATCACCAGATCAATCTGTGTATTGGTCATGGGCTTCAGCTACTATGTAGATGGACTCGGTGGCGGATCAGTGTACGAAGAGGAGAGCCAGGCCCCTCAAAAAGCGCGAACCGCCCGGATCCTGTACGAGGAGTCCTTAAACCAATCGTTCGTCGATCCGCCTGCGAAGTCGACGTACCGGGCGTCGGCGGCCCCGGCCGCCGTTTCGGTCGAAGTCCAGTATCGTTCAGCTGCAAAGCCGCCAATCAACACCCGATTGGCATACAGAGTGCCCAGTTCATCCTCAGACGGGAGGAACCAGTCGTCGTAGATTACGGCTCCGTCAGCGACTTCGTAGTCAGCGGCAATCTTGGCGGCCACAGTACCGTCATTCTCGTTCCACATGGGAAACGTAACAGATCCATCTGTGAAGGACTCGGAACCTCCGGTCAGACCAGCCCAGTTGTAGGAGTAGTAGGTGACAGATGGACTGCTTGACTGACGGATTTCATCAAAGAACGCGACCAGGGTAGTCGTGTTACTGGCGCCGTCGCCGATCGCTGTTCCTGTTGTGTATCCGTTCGCAAACAGATCGGCTCCACGCCCGCCCCACTGGACACCCGCGCTTTGATCCGAGGTGGCTGCCACAAGGCCACGTTGCTCTCCCGCTACGAAACCAGGATCGCCCGATTGAAGGATGTAAGCGATTACGCCTCCCAGGGCACTGTCACCGATTGACACAGATGCCGTGGCGGGGAAGACCGCGGTGACTTCGCCGGAGCCGTTGGAGGTCACCGTTGCGCCCGGGACCGTGAAGAAACCCTCTGGCACATCGGCGAGTGAGTACCCCGGTTTTGCCGTCAGCGTGATTGTTGCTGTGTACGCCTTCTCTCCTCCGAATCGAGAGGACCATGACCAATCGCCGTCCCAGCTCACCGTTCCGGTGTACTCGTCGGTCTCCTCAATTGCCGTCACGGGCGTTTCGCCAAGTGTCGAAGGTGTCACCCCGGTAATGACCGAGATGGACACGGGAGATGGTCCACCTGTAAGCAGGAAGCAGCCGCTCAAGGTGACTGCTGTCAGAAGAAGCAACGCAACCGCTAATCGCGATCTCCGCATTCGAGCCTCCTGGGACCGTCGTCTATGTTCAACTCGTGGTCACTTTCCATTCTTTACCATTTTGATTGACTTTTCAAGGCCAGGGTAAACGAACACGCCGTTTGCTGAAAGATCGTAGTCCGATCGGAGGAAATTCGTCAGAAAATCCTGGAGTACAGCTTCTGGATCAAGGTCCGGATGGAGCATCTTTGCATAGAACGTCATTCCGACGAACCAGAAACCTTGTGCAACGTCGCCAGAGAGCTGACGCGGCTGATCGTTTTGGACAGCCGCTGATAGCAGAAAGACACCTTATTCCATTGGTACATGTTTGATGCGCTGGAGTTCCTCGCCGAACTCACCCGAATGAGTCGACTCAACGGCTCGCAAAAGCGCGATTGATAGTGTCCCGCACAATTGACTAGCGAAAGTTTTGTGCTGCTGCTACATTCTGAGGATAGCCAACGTTGCTACGGAGCCGATTGCCAGTGAAGGGGATCGGCTGGTGATGAAAGAACTATTGAAACGAAAGAACTTGGATGCGAGGCAGCATCAACGTCTGCAGATCGTGGTCGCTCTGTATCTGGATCCATCGGAGAATGCCATGGTGCTCTGCGTGGATGAGAAGTCGCAGATCCAGGCGCTTGAACGAATGCAGCCGATACTGCCGCTACGCGAAGGCGTACCGGAACGCCAGACGCACGACTATCACCGACACGGAATCACGACATTGTACGCGGCCCTGGCTGTGGCCAGTGGTCACGTCATTGGTACAACGAAAGACCGCCACCGAGCCATCGAATACATTGAGTTCCTCAAGCTCCTGGACAAGAAACTGCCGAAGGAGAAGACGCTACACATCGTCGCCGACAACGTCAGCAACCACAAAACCCAAGAGGCTCAAAAGTACCTCTCTTCGCGTGCCGACCGGTTTGTCATTCACTACACTCCAACACACGGCTCGTGGCTGAATCTCATCGAGCGGTGGTTCGCAGAGCTGACGAACAAGCGCATTCGCCGAGAGAGCTGGGAAGCAAAACAGCAACTAGAAAAGGCATCCTCGACTACATCCACCAATGGAACCAGTCAGGCAAGACGTTTAGATGGACAAAGACAGCAGGCGAGATCATGGTATCGATCGCCAAAGCAACAGTGAACTAAAGATGATCAATTGTGCGAGACACTACGGCTATCCTGTGGGAATAAATAGAGCGAGTCGTCAAGCCGCTTGTGCGCAGTCCCAAGCTCCTGACCTACCCCTGCGACTGCATCTGAGCCGGAACCTGTGTGATCGCTTCTTTCATCGCAAAGAATGACTGATGAATCTGGACACCAACCACGTTGAGATTGAACTGGAAGGTATCGATGAACTCGTGGAGGCCGTTCGCAAGGACGCTCTTCACGTCTGTCGATTCAAGGGTTTCCCGAAGCGTTGAGAGCTCCGCCGCTGCCTGAGGAGCGGGACGCATTCCCTCTGTGATCTGATCCATCGATCGCTCGGCGGCGGAGATGCACCAGTAGAGCGACCGAGCGAACATTCGGTCAAACAACAGGAAATCGGCAACGTTCTCGTGGTGGATGTGCGGATGTGCCTTGCGGTACATCTCGAACGCGCTGGTTGACTTCAGGAGCGCCGTCCAGAGAACCGAGTCGTAGGGACTGTCTACGTACTCGACACCAGGAAGGAGGATGAAGTAGCGGACGTCCAGGATTCGCGCAGTCTTGTCGGCGCGTTCGATCAGGCGTCCCAGTCTCCCAAAGTGCCAGGCCTCGTTGTGACTCATCGTGGTCTCAGCGAGCCCAACGAGGAAGTGACTGGCGTTCTTGATCTGGGTGTAGAACTCCTGGAGGTCCTCGATCCTTCGCCTTCGCCCTTCCCTCTCGATCATGAGATAGGTCTGGTTGAGGTGGTTCCACATTTCAGATGAGATCGTGTCACGAACGGAGCGTGCGTTCTCTCGGGCGACGCGGAAGCAGCTGATGATCGAGTTGGGGTTCTCAGTATCAAAGGTGAGGAACTTCACGACGTTCCGCTCCGTGGGTCTACTGTAGCGCTTCTCAAAATCCTCATGGTCCCCGGATGTCGTAACAAGCGGCAGCCACTGCTCCCCCGCGCCGTGATGATCCGCATCCAGGAGCAGGTGCAGATTCACATGCACAAAGCGGGCAACGTTCTCCGCCCGCTCTACGTATCGGTGCATCCAGTAGACGGCCTCTGCGACACGACTAAGCATTCGCGGGACCTCCGTCAGAGAGCACCCACGTGTCCTTGCTCCCGCCTCCCTGTGAAGAATTAACGACAAGTGAACCTTCTCTGAGAGCAACACGGGTCAGGCCACCCGGAAGCACAAAGATATCCCTTCCGTACAGAATGTATGGCCTGAGATCGACGTGCCGCCCGGCGAACCGATCACCCGCAATGACGGGAGCGCGTGACAGGCTGATCGTGGGTTGGGCGACAAAATCGCGCGGATTGGCCTTGATCTTCTTCGCGAACGCTTCGCGCTCTGCCGCGGTCGACTTGGGTCCAATCAGCATCCCATACCCGCCTGAGAGGTTCACCGCCTTCACTACAAATCGATCCAGGTTCTCAAGCACGTGCTGCCGCTCCTTCTCATCGCTACAGATATAGGTCGGAACGATGGGAAGGATCGGATCTTCGTCCAGGTAGTACTTGATGATTCGAGGGGTGTAGGCATAGATCGCCTTGTCGTCCGCGATTCCGGTTCCCACGGCGTTGGCGAGAGCCACGTTCCCCTTGCGATAGACATCCATGATGCCGGGAACACCAAGAAGTGAGTCGGATCGGAACGAGCGAGGATCGAGGAAGTCGTCGTCGATCCTTCTGTAGACGACATCCACTGTCTCGAACCCACGAGTTGTCCGAAGCTTTAGCTCATCGTCGACTACCACCAGGTCCCGACCCTCCGCGAGCTCAACCCCCATCTGCTGCGCGAGAAAGGCGTGCTCGAAGTAGGCCGAGTTGTAGACGCCCGGGGTCAGAACGATGATGCGTGGGTTCGACTTTCGTGAAAGGTGCCGAAGCGTGCGGCGGAGCCTGTCCGGGTAGTCGATCGTTGGGCGAACGTTCATCGTCCGGAAGGCGTTGGGGAAGGTCGACTTCAGGACGTTGCGGTTCTCGACCACATAGGAGACGCCTGAGGGACATCGCAGATTGTCCTCAAGAACGAAGAATGTTCCGGACTCGTCCCGAACAAGATCGGTCCCGGTGATGTGAATCCAGATGTCTTTTGGTGGCCGTAGCCCTTCGCAGTTCTTTCGGTACGACTCGGCGCCCAGAATCATTTCTTCCGGCACAACGCCGTCTCTCAGAATCTTCTTCTCGTTGTAGATGTCACCAATAAAGAGATTAAGCGCACGGATCCGTTGCTTGAGTCCCGCCTCGAGCGTGCTCCATTCGTTCGCGGGCACGATCCGTGGGATGATGTCGAAGGGCAAGATCTTCTCAGCCCCCTCTTTTGCGCCGTAGACGTTGAAGGTGTTGCCGCTGTTCAGCAGCGCGTACTCGGCCGCGCGCTGGCGACGCTTCAGGTCACGCGGTCGGAGACCGTTGATCGTTTCGATGATCGGCTCAACCCCGGCCCGCGGGATCCCGTCAGACTCGAACATCTCATCGTAGAAACCGTCGGTCCGGTAGTTATCAAATCTCACTAGGAAGAAATCTCCTCAACCAGAACCTGAACGCTCAGCGTCTCAGTACCGCCGCCCCGGAAGATCGTCCCCGAGGTCGGTGTCGCATCCCTATAGTTCCGGCCGCACGCCACTCTGATGTGATCCTGAGCAACTCGTGTTCCGTTGGTGGGATCAAATCCGCGCCAGCCAACGTAGGGGAGGTAGACTTCCGCCCACGCATGGGAGGCGTCGCCCTGCTCCGGATTCTCATAGGTGTTCCCCGTGTGAATGTACCCAACGCGGTAGCGCGAAGGGACATTCAAGAGCCGAGCGAGACAGATAAAGAGGTTCGCGAAGTCCTGACAGACACCGCGCCGGCTTGTGTAGACGGTAAACGGCGAAGTCTCGTTGGTCGTTGAACCGGACTCGTAGGCAAAGTCTTCCTTGATGCGGGTATTCATGTCCTCAAGAGTCTCAACGAGCCGGTAGTCGTTGCGCTCAACGAAGCTCATCGCAAACTCAGTGAGCTCGTGCAGCTGGGTCTCAGGAAGCTCCGGCGGCAGCAGGTAGGGAGACATCATCTGCCTCTGCCACGGCATCCAGATCAACGGGATGGACGATCGACGCGCGGCCGAACTCATATCGTCTTCCGGGCGCGCGTACACGATGACCTCACTGTCCGCAACGATCTCCATGCTTGTATACGGCGTATCGATCGTTGCGTGCACCGAGTGATTGCCAAAGACATCCTCGTAGTGCAACTGCTCGCCAGGCACCTCAATGGAAAGCGTTGAATGAACGATCTCCTGCACATCGTCCTCCGCCGGATGCAAGCGAAGGACGTGCTCACTGCGTTCCACCGGCTCGGAGTAGGTGTAGGAACTCCTATGGAAGACCCGGTAGGTACGCCGGCGAAGAGCCGTCCCGTCGCGCGACTGCATCATCGATCGAACGTTGAGGATGGTCGGACCACTTGCCGCCTGAGGGATCGCCGGGCTGGAGAAGTGCGCGGCGGCGGCAGCCGTCTGCTGCGGAACCGCGAGGTCGGCACGGACTCCCTCGGGCGCCGATCCGTGAGCCGCCGTGTTGATATCACTCGATGTCAGCTCGTGGCTCGACCAGACGCCCAGACCACGACGAAGAACAAGCATCTGTGTCGGCGTCATGGCGTTCCAGCCATCACCGCCAAACCGATGGGAAGAGACGACGAGCGCCGTCCGGTAGATGTCCGAAGGATTGTCCAGGGAGATCTCAACTTCCGGCGCGGTGATCCTGAGCTGATTCTCGGTCGGCAGGAACCTCGCAAACGAGAGTGGCGCAGCACGGTCAGCACCGTGGTAGACGATAGTGTGCCGACCATCCGAGATCGTGAAATCACCCTGGCCCAGTCCATCGAGCTCCAAGAACCACGAACGCCATGTCTCCCAAGGGAGATCGCTCAAGGTCCGAGCAGCGGAAGTCTTCACTCGAGAGAGAAGAATTCCAAAGGCGAGCTCAGAGTCCGTGGAACCGATGGGGTGAAAGGAGTCGGCACGCGTTGCCGCAAACAACTCCCGGAGTCGATCGTGGTCTAGGTCACCGTTATGGAGAAAGAGCCAGTCACGCCCAGCATAGCTGCGGACGAACGGTTGGGTGTTCTCCTGGCTGTAGCTCTTGGAAGCGCCCCGGATCTTAATCAGGAAGGTGGTAGAGGTAAAACTCTTCCAGCTACTGAGCAACCCCGCAAACTCAACCACATCGTTGGACGTGGAGTCCTTCACTACTGAGGCTGCCGCGGCGTCATCCGGATACCACCCAAAGCCCCACCCGGCCTCCAGGCTCCGAGAGTGATCGGTCAGCTCGGGCACGCTGACAGTTGGGGAACCCATGCTATCCAGACTCACTACGAGAAAGTCACTCACGTCGCCCTATCATGAGCAGTTGGGTTCACTAAGGCAACACCAAGCAAGAATGACATGATAGGGTCGAGACGGAGGAGCCCATTGGCGATCACCGTCGCGCTTACCCACAAAACGACTTATACCTACGACCGCCTGGTTTCACTTGGCCCGCAGACCATTCGACTGCGTCCGGCGCCCCATTGCCGGAGCACGATTACCTCGTACTCCCTCTCCATCGAACCCAAGAATCATTTCCTCAACTGGCAGCAGGATCCGTTCGGAAACTACCTGGCTCGGGCCGTCTTTCCGGAGAAGCTGCGGAAGTTCGAGGTGACCGTCGATCTTGTGGCGGAGCACTCGATTTTTAATCCCTTTGATTTCTTCCTTGAAGACTCCGCGAAAGAGTTCCCCTTTGAGTACGAGCCGTCGCTTCGGACTGAGCTGCTTCCATACCTGGATGTTTCGGACTCAGGCGAAGAGTTCGATGCGCTCGTCTCAGAGCTTGCTCCAACCGGCTCGCCGGGGACCGTCGACTACCTGATCGAGGCGAACCGACGAGTGAACGAGCGGACCGGCTACATCGTTCGCCTTGAGCCCGGCGTGCAGACGAGCGAAGAGACGCTCACCGTGGGAACCGGCTCGTGCCGGGATATGGCGTGGCTCCTCTGTCAGGCGCTCCGCCGCCACGGGCTCGCAACGAGATTCGCCTCCGGATACTTGATTCAGCTAAAGCCGGACGAGAAGGCACTCGACGGCCCCTCCGGCACGGATCACGACTTCACCGACCTTCACGCCTGGACCGAGGTCTACCTGCCCGGCGCTGGTTGGGTCGGCCTTGATTCAACCTCGGGGCTCCTTGCAGGAGAGGGGCACATACCGCTCTGCTGCACACCAACGCCGCAGAGTGCGGCTCCCATCTCCGGCGCGGTTGATGAGTCGAAGTCGACTCTGGATCACGTGATGTCCGTGGAGCGCGTTCACGAGGACCGCCGGATCACGAAGCCGTATTCGGACGACGAGTGGAGCGCGATCAATCGGACCGGTATCAAGGTGGACAAGGAGCTCGCCCGCCTGGGAGTCGAGCTCACGATGGGAGGTGAACCAACCTTCGTATCGATCGATGATCGCGATGCACCGGAGTGGACGATAGCGGCGAATGGTGTGAAAAAACGCGCGGCTGCATCGCAGCTCTTTGATCACCTTGTCGATCGGTTCTGCCCCGGAGCCCTCAAGCACTACGGCCAGGGGAAGTGGTATCCAGGCGAAGCGCTCCCGCGATGGGCATTCACGGCGGTCTGGCGCAAGGACGGAGAGCCGCTCTGGCCGAAGCCGGATCGACCGGATAGCTCCGACGATACCGACCCGAGTTCGGGAGGAGCCGCCCCCAAGCTGGGACGCGCCTTCCTTGCAGAACTTGCGCGCAACCTTGCCGTGCCGGACGAGGCAATTCTGCCGGCGTACGAAGACGTTGGGTACCATCTCTGGCGCGAGGGCCGCCTGCCGGTGGAGGGGGATCTCCTCAAGACCGATCTCTTCGAGCGATCCGAACGTGAGCGACTCCTCAAGGTGATCGACCAGGGCCTTGGTTCTGCAGCAGGGTACGTCCTGCCGCTCGCCTACTCGGTCGACCGCAAGCGTTGGATCACCAACCGTTGGGAGTTCCGCGGAGGGACGCTCTTCCTCATCCCGGGTGATTCGCCAATAGGTCTGAGGCTGCCGACGGCGAGCCTGCCGTTCGTCCCCGAGGAAGAGCTCGAGACGATTCCGGAGCGGAGCCTCTTCGCGCCGGTCGACCAGCTTCCCAGCACTACGGAGATCGAGGCGGCGGTACACGCGAGACGTGAGTCGAACCACGATGATGCCTACTTCACATCAGACAGAACCGGCCGTGTTCGAACCAGCCTCTGCGCGGAGATTCGAAACGGCAGACTCCACATCTTTCTGCCGCCCATCGAGCTGTTCGAGCATTTTATTGATCTGATCACCTCCGTACGCCTTGCAGCGCTCGAACTGAACATCCAGGTCGTCGTGGAGGG
>JANQQY010000164.1 GCA_028284845.1 Spirochaetales bacterium | reverse complement strand
GCTTCCCATGCACCGTCCAAGATCACATTGGACGCTTCCTGCTTCTCTCCTGAACCGATCATCATGCAGCCTTGACCGATACGCGAGATGGGCTTGTCGATTCCTGTAACCCGTCCAAATTCCATTCGTTCCTCACTCAAAGGGGTAGCTCACCCCAATCTGCTCTCGAATCGTGTCAAGGGTAACCATGATGCGTCGGCTCTCCGCGAGCGGAAGAATCGAACTTTCGCGTTTCCCCTCAGCGAGACATTTCGCAACCTCGATGGCCTGATACTCGTACCCGTTCGAAATATGCGGCTGCTCGAACACGATCTCTTCCTCGCCAACATGGAGAACCGCGCGAGTCGACATAAAGAAGGGGTGTGGAACGTCGATCCATCCATCGGTTCCATAGATGGAAAGCGTGTGCCGAGTCTGTGTCTGAACGGCCGATGAGAGGCTCGCGATCGCGCCGTCATCGTACGTAAAGAGATAGGCGCTCTGCTCGTCGACACCCGTTTCTCCCACGTGCGCCTGGCTGACAATCCGGATTGGATCCTTGCCGGTGACCCAGTAGGCCGCCGAGACAACGTAGATCCCAACGTCGAGAAGGGCGCCGCCGGCGAGCTCAGGATTGAGTAGCCGTCCCTCCGGATTCCATGGACTTCGGAACCCGAACGATGCATTGATCATCCTGATATCGCCAATCCTACCCGCATCAATCCACGCCCGGATCTGCTGCATGTGAGGCATAAACCGGGTCCACATCGCCTCCATCAAGAACGTATCGTTTGCGCGCGCGGATTCGATCATCGCGTCGGTTTCGGCAACGTTAACGGCAAACGGCTTCTCGCAGAGGACCGGTTTGTTGTGGTTGAGGCAGAGGATGGTCGCATCCTTGTGATAGGGATGCGGGTTCGCGACGTAAATGGCGTCGACCTCAGGATCAGCGGCGAGCTCCTCGTAGCTGCCGTATGCGCGCGGATTCCCGTACTGTGAAGCGAACTCTGCGGCCCGCTCGACCGACCGCGAACCTACCGCGACGATCTTCGCATCGTCGAGGCCCGCGAGCCCCTTCGCAAAACTATGGGCGATCCTCCCAGGGGCCAGGATGCCCCATCGTGTGGTTGCCATGCTTCCTCCTACTCGAACTCAATGCCTGGCACGAGGTGCCTGCTCTCACGGGCCCGGCCGGGCCATTCAACGTACAAATCGTTCAGCTCTGGAATTCGCGCCTCGACCAACTGTCTCCAGTCGACGAGCAAGGCGTGGAGCCGATCCCGGACGTCGGTCATGGTGGCGCTCAGGTCGCGGTGCTCGCCTGGATCTGCCTCCAGATCGTAGAGCTCACGGCGTCCGGTCTCAAAGAACTCGATCAGCTTGTAGCGCCCACTCCGGACACTGCTTCCCGGCGTGCCGCCCTGATTGCCGTAGTGCGGATAGTGCCAGAAGATCGCCTCTCGATCCAGCTCGGTCGACTCGCCACAGAGAACGTCCAGAAAGCTCACGCCATCGCTGTTGAGAGTGGTCTCAGTCACCTGCGCGTGCCCGCCGGAGCGGTCTGTGTCAGCGGCATCGACCGCGTCAAGAAGCGTCGGCATGAAGTCCGGGCTCGTGACCACGGCACGCGTTGAATGGTGAGCGGCAACACGGTCCGGCCACCGCACCAGGAGCGGTTCACGCGTCCCACCCTCGTACATCCAACCCTTCCCCTCCGCAAGCGGCAGGTTGCAGGTCGGCGATCCTTCAGCGGTCGAGAGCCCGCCGTTGTCACTCGTGAAAATGACGATCGTGTTCTCCGCCTGGCCCGACTCATCAATCGCGTCAAGAAGGCGACCTATGTTGGTATCGAGCGCTTCGATCATCGCGGCGTATACAGGATCCGACTGGATGATGCGCCTCGAGATACGCTTATCCTTCTTGTGCTCACAGGGAAAGCTCGGCCCCTCTACAAAGGGATCGATGGTATCAAGGCCGAGGAACCGTGCCTTCTCGCGATACTTCGCCACAAGCGGTTCGGGCGCCTGAATGGGAGTGTGAACGGAGTAGTACCACATGTTCAGAAAAAACGGCTGTTCCGAGTCCCGCGCGTTGATCAGCGAGACCGCCTCGTCTGTGAGTTGATCGGTGAGATAGGTTCCCTCTTCGGCGTCCGGGAGTGTTGGAAACTGCCACGGACTGAAGTACCCGCGGTACGGAGCCCCCGCCGTCCAACCACCAACGTTGACGTCAAAGCCGCGCTTGTCGGGCCACGCGTCCTCTCCACCCAGATGCCATTTGCCAACATGCCATGTGGCGTACCCGCGCGAGGAGAGTTCGGTGGCGAGGTTCGGCACGTCCGCGGGGAGACTCTTCACGTAGGGAACGTCGATGAGCCGGCCCCGAGCCGGATGGATCGATCCGCCCCAATCGATCCAATCGGTTATGCCAAGCGTCGCCGGATAGAGCCCCGTGAGAAGACTGGCACGGGTGGGCGAGCAAACGGGGCAGGCGGCGTAGGCGTTTTCAAAACGCATGCCCTCGCGCGCAATACGATCGATGTTCGGTGTCTCATAAAAGGTGCTGCCGTAGCACCCAAGGTCG
>JANQQY010000158.1 GCA_028284845.1 Spirochaetales bacterium | reverse complement strand
CGTCCAGTGCGGAGACCGGTTCATCCGCGAAGACGAGCGAGGGGTTGAGAATGATCGCACGTGCGATTGCGATCCGCTGTCGCTGCCCGCCCGAGAAGGCGTGGGGGTATCGATTCACGTAAGAGCCTTTGAGCCCTACTGCCTCTAGAGCCTCCGCGGCGCGATCAAGTCGTTCTCTCTTGTCGCCAATCCCGTGCACCTCAAGGGGTTCAGCGATGATGCGGCCCACATTCATGCGCGGGTTGAGGTAGGAGAAGGGATCCTGAAAGACCATCTGCATGCGTCGCCGAACGGGTTTGAGTTGAGCTTCGGTTGCAGCCGTGATGTCCACCGTTTCCTCGCCGTCGCGAAGGAGGACCGTTCCGGACGTTGGCTCGATCAGGCGGAGTATCGTTCGTGCGGTCGTGGTCTTCCCCGAACCACTCTCACCAACGATCGCAAGCGTCTCGCCGGCATGTACGTCGAGAGTGACTCCATCGACGGCACGAACAGGTGTGCCGGATCGAGCGAAGAGACGTGTACGAGGGGCGAAGTGTTTGGTGAGGCCCGAGACCTCAAGAAGCGGTCGATTACTCATCTTCGGCCTCATCTGCGTGCAGGAAACATGCAACCGTCCTCCCGGGCGCGGTCTCCACAAGCGCCGGCATCGACTCGCGACACCGATCCATCACATGGGCACATCGCTCGGCAAAGACACAGCCGCGGTGGACGGTTCCAGCCTCCGGGACGGAACCCTTGATGGGGAGGAGCCGATCTTTCCGCGGCCCGGCAATGGATGGTACCGAGTCCATCAGCCCAACCGTGTATGGATGAAGGGGCTGCGCAAAGAGCTCGGCAACCGGCGCATACTCTACGACCTTCCCCAGATACATGACGGCCACGGCGTCTGCAATCCGGGCGATCACACCCAGGTCGTGGGTGATAAACATGAGTGCCGCCTCTCGTTCCTCGTGGATGGAACGGAAGATCGAGAGGACCTGCGCTTGGATGGTCACGTCGAGCGCTGTCGTTGGTTCATCTGCAATCAGAAGCGAGGGGTGACACGAGAGTGCCATCGCGATCATCACGCGCTGCCGCATCCCTCCGGAGAGCTGGTGCGGAAAACGCCTTCGCGTAGTCTCCGGGGATGGGATACCGACGTCGCGCAGGAGACGTACGACTTCAGATCTGGCCTCGGTCTTGGAGAGACCTCGGTGCAGCTTGAGTGCCTCGCTGATCTGGTGCCCAACAGGAAGGACCGGATTCAGAGACGAGAGCGGTTCCTGGAAGACCATTGCAATCTCGTTGCCGCGAATGGATCGCATCTCCGCACTTCGAGGGCCCAAGGCCGTGAGATCACGGGTCGTCCCCTTGGTTGTGAGGGCAATCGAGCCGCTCTCGATCTGTCCCTGAGGCGTGGGAACCAAGCCCATGATTGAGAGGGCCGTCACGCTCTTGCCGCATCCACTCTCTCCAACGAAGCCCAATGTCGTCCCCCTTTCAATGGAGAACGAGACGCGATCGACTGCTCGAACTGTCCCACGCCGGGTTCGAAAGGTGGTAGTCAAATCGCGAACATCAAGCAGCACGGGCCCTCCAAGCGGCAGGGACAAACCTATCATGAATAGGGGGTGTCACGAACCGTGGTGTTGAGCGAGGCCGCGCTACTTGTGCGGGTCCGCCGCGTCGCGCAGTCCGTCACCCACGAAGTTGAATGCGAGCACATAGAGAATCACGGCGATCGCAGGTGCGAGGAGCCACGGGTGAAAGGCGATCGTGCGAACATTCTGCGCCTCCTCCAGGAGCACGCCCCAGGAGATCGTAGGCGGTCTCAACCCGATGCCAAGGAAGCTCAGCGCTGTTTCTGCAAGGACCATCTCCGGAACCTGCAAGGTGACCGCCACGATAATGTGGCTCGTGAACGAGGGGAGCATGTGACGCGCGATCACTCGACCGGTGCGCGCCCCGCCTATTCGGGCGGCGACGACAAACTCCTCGTCACGGATAGAGAGCATCTGCCCACGAACCACTCGTGCCAGTTCCACCCATCCAATCAGAGAGAGAACGATCGTAATCAGAAAGTAAACGGTGGTGGGCGACCAGTCGGCCGGGAATGCGGCGCTCAGCGCCATCCAGAGCGGAATTGACGGGAAGACCTGGATCAGTTCGATCACG
This sequence comes from Spirochaetales bacterium, assembly GCA_028284845.1. Lineage (GTDB taxonomy): Bacteria > Spirochaetota > Spirochaetia > DSM-27196 > SLST01 > SLST01. The sequence continues at coordinate 797 of JANQQY010000158.1, read as the reverse complement.
CGTTGAACAACACGGTCAGTGACACCCCCGAAATAACCTGAGACACCGCCAAGGGTCAGTCCGAGCAGGAGGCTGAGAGTCACCCCAATCAGCCCGACGGTGATCGATACCCGCGTTCCGTAGAGAACGCGAGAGAGAAGATCACGACCCATACGATCGGTCCCAAGAAGCATGAGCGGCGCATCGTCGTCCACGCCAAAGAGGTGAACAGACGTTTCCCAGAGACCCCAGAACGAGTAGGAATCCCCTCGATAGAAGAGCCTGAGGGTGTAGATCTGCGCCGGATCAACCTCGTACGTCCGTGTCAGCGTCTCGCGGTCGACGGTGAGGGTGTAGCCGTACACAAACGGCCTGTGAAGCCGGCCATTGTGAATGATCCGAATGCGTTGAGGGGGCGCGTAGATGTGGTCGAGATCACGAACGTTCGGGTCGTGAGGTGCTATGAACTCGGCGAACAATGCGAGACCGTAGAAGATCCCGAGAGCCCAGAGACCAAAGACGGCGAGGCGGTGACGACGGAATCGGTGCCAGAGAAGCCTCCCGGGCGACTCGAGGCCGGGCTGAATGACCTTAGCCACCGCGATCTCCGGAGGAGAACCGAATGCGCGGATCAACCAGGGCGAGCAAAATGTCGGAGACGAGCGTGCCGAGCAGGGTCATTGAGGCCAGCAGCATCACAAAGGTGCCGGCGAGATACATGTCCTGGTTGAGAAGCGCGCGAAGCAGAAGCGGTCCGGCGGTCGGCAAGCTCAACACGACGGAGGTGATCGGTGATCCGGAGACGATCCGGGGGAAGA
>JANQQY010000157.1 GCA_028284845.1 Spirochaetales bacterium | reverse complement strand
GCCTCCAGCGGCCGGTGCGGCGCCGGACCGGAGTAACTGTGCGCGGAAGCCGAGCCGGAGGCGACGCGATCCTCAGGAGAGCCGCAGGGCGCCTTCCGCTTCCGGATGGCCGCCTCGTTCTCCATCCCGATCTTGCGATTGGCAGAAGCGATGCTGTGGCGATCTTGGGCGCAAACGGCGCAGGCAAGACTACGCTTCTTACCGCCCTCCTTGAGAGCTCATCCGCAGACAGCGATCACATTGTGTCGATTCCTCAGGAGATCAGCATCGCGGAAGCGTCGGCGCTTCGGACCCGCATCGCACAACTCTCTGATGCGGCGCTTGGAAGGGTTATCTCCACGGTGAGCCGGCTCGGATCTGATCCGGTGGCGGTCCTCGAGACGGCGGAGCCGAGTCCCGGCGAGGCGCGAAAGCTGCTCCTCGCCCTAGGTCTCGAGCGCACGCCCCAGATCGTCGTGATGGATGAGCCGACGAACCATATGGATCTCGTTTCGATTTACTGCCTTGAGGCGGCGCTCGCGGAGTTCGAGGGCGCGCTTCTGCTGATCAGTCACGACCTACGGTTTGTGCGCGCCCTCGCCACGGTCTCGTGGGCAATTGAGGGAGAAACGCTCTACGTCAAGGACATCGAGCCCGAGTAGCGAGTTCGCGGCCGTGACTGTCGTAGTCGCGTGACTCGTTCCGAAGTGCTCGGGTGCGTCCGAAAGAGTGATCCGGCGTCACCCTCCGAATACCTCACGACCCACGGGAACGACCTCTGCTGGAGCGCTTCAATGCGGAGGAGCGCACTCGCAAGCCCGGCCGGATCGCCTGTCAGCTCCGCTGCTGTTGCATCTGCGGCGAACTCGCGGGTTCGCATAAGGGCAAGCTGAAGGAGCCAGCTCAACAGTGGCGCCACCAAAAGGAAGAGGAATCCTCCGCCTCCAAGCGTTCCACGAATGAGGAGCACCGGGAGCGCAAAGATGAGGAGGAAGATGGCCCCGCGAGCGAAGAGTTGCGTGGCGTGACGAAGGGCCGTTGCGATGCGAAACATGCTGAGGTCTTTGTTTCTGATGTGAGCGATCTCGTGGGCGAGGACTCCCTCGAACTCGCGGTCTCCCAATGAACTGAGAACGCCATCTGTAACGACAATCGCGGCGCGATCGCCCAGATCCATGGCGGCCGCATTGATCGCAGGGCTGCGTGCATAGTAGATCGGGATCTCACGCGTAATCCCCGCCCTGCGAGCGAGTCTGTCTACGGTGTCAAAGAGGGCAGACGCCTCAAAGTAACGGAGTTCTCGTGCACCTCGGAGAACAAGGTGAGGGCGAGTCTGCGCGACGGAGAGGCCGATGATGCCGGCAAAGCCGGCGATCGCGACGAGCGCCCAGCTCCCCAGGAGCTGCCACCCGGTCAGGAGGGCAACTCCGGCGAGGGCCAATCCAATCAGAACGGTTGAAAGCGTGTTCTTCATCGCCTACAACGAAGCAAACCTCGTGCCAGGTTGCGGGCCGTAAATAGCTTCCGTAGCTATACTTACGACCCGCGACGAGGACCACGACTGCGACTGTGGCAAAATGACCCGAGTTCCACCGTTGCCCGGCCAATGTGGGCGGGCGAACGGCCGGGTCGATCGGAACTCAGTCGGATTCTTCGATGACCTTGAACTCGCGGACGACACCGGTCTCTTCGGGCTCGCCCTCCTTGAACTCCTCAATGAGGCTTACCGTCTGGAACGGGATCATGAGATGATCGGCTTTGCCGAAGTTGCGTCTCACCTCATCCTCGGATGGATCGATGATGATCTTCTTCCCTTTCGGGAAGACGATATCGGTGATTGAAACAAAGTAGGGATGCGTAAGGTCCAATCCCTTCGCACGAAGAACGAGGTCTTTCTCTTTCCACTTGAAGTGAACACGATAGATTGACATGGCTACTCCGGCGAGCCTACCAGAGCAATTTGGAGATCACACACATTCGTGTGCGTCGGACCGGTTCGGTAGAGCTCGCCAAGGGCCTCAAAGAAATGAAATGAATCGTTATTGGCAAGATACTCAGCGATCGATCGCTGCGATTCCGCCGCGCGTCGGGCAATCTCGACGGAGGCGAACGCCCCCGCCGCGTCTGTCGGGCCGTCGGTTCCGTCGGTGGCAACCGAGGCAAAGGCGACCTCCGCAAAGACCTCAGGGTGTGACCACATCTCGGCGAGAATGGCGAGGGTCAGCTCCTGGTTTCGCCCTCCTTTTCCGGTCCCTCGAATCGTCACCGTCGTCTCGCCGCCGGCGAGAA
>JANQQY010000152.1 GCA_028284845.1 Spirochaetales bacterium | reverse complement strand
AAGACGTCTCCAATCCATCGCGTATGGGTTCGACTTGCTATTTCGGGCACGACACCGTTGAAAGCGCGATGCTCGTCAATCTGCGTGGCGACGATTTGGCTGAGTACGGTCCGACCATCGGCTACGATCGCGACCGAGCACTCATCGCATGAAGTTTCGATCCCAAGAATGTTCATGTTCCCGACACCTGTACGAGGCGCACGTGATCAGAGAGCAGCGAGAAGGTGTAGCCGGCGTCGAGGACGACAGGAAGGACGTCGTGCAGCAGCTCGGCAAGAGCCGTGACGGTAACGTGGCCGATCATGACGACCGTCTCGCCACGAGCCGCCCGTCCCAGTGCTACCTCGAACGCGCCGAGCATTGAGGCTCTGTCCGTTTCATTGTCAAGAAACACGTGTCGTTCGGCGAAGGCGACGCCTAATGAAGCCGCAACAGCGGGGGCGACTGTCTGCGCCGAGGTCCTGCTGTCCAGAAAAAAGAGCCCACGATCGTGAACCGTTTCCAAAATCGCGGTCATGAGTGCTTCATCAGCCGTGCCCGCAGAGCCCATGTGATTGTTGATCCCCACCGCCCCCGGGACAGTGGCGAGATTCTCGATCAGCGCGCTCTCAACCTCCTCAGGCCGCATGGAACCAAGCACGACACCAGGTCCGGGTTCGGACCGGCCGAGTGACTCCATCGGTTGATGCAAGATTACCTCGTGGCCGGAGCCCATCGCCATCACCGATGACTGGACCGAGTACTGAAGTCGAGGGAGAACTGCGACGGTCAGGGGAATGGGAAGCGAAAGAAAGAGCTCATATCCTGCGAGCGAGTTTCCGGCATCGTCGAGAACCATGACGAGCCGGCCTGGCTCCGCGATGGGCATCGGTGGCGACCAGGCGCCCTCGTCGATTCCCTCATCCGAGCCTGCCCGCATCGATTCCTGTCCGGCCTCTTCGTCGCGACGTTCCTCCTCGGCTAAGGCAGGCTCACGGTTCGTATCTGTCTCGGTACGAGCGGTTGAGGGAAGATCCTCGCTTGGTTCAGCGATATCGGTCGGATCCTCCGAGCCTTCAGGCAGCAAGAGAATCGCCATCGCGAGCAGTGCGGCAATGGCTACGAGCAGGGCTATTGCTGATTTCTGTCTGCCGGCGGCATTGACCCGACGCTTGGATCCGCGCCGCCGACTCTTCTGCTTCATCTGCCCCACGGTAGTATCATCGAACTTCCGGGGTCAAGAATTGAGCCTATCGGTGGGCGAACTCCTCGATTTCTCCGGCGTGTTGACGCAGCTTGCGAAGTGCGCGCATCTCGATCTGACGGACGGTCTCTGGGCTGATACCCATTTCGTCGCTGATACGCTTTAGGGTGTATTTCTTGCCCCCATAAAACGCGAACCGATAGAGGAGGATCTTCTTCTCCTTTTCACGCAGACGCTCAAGGAACCGCATGGTCTCCTCGCGCATCACTTCCTGCATAATTTCCGTGTCCGGGGAGTAGCTATAGTCTTCAAAGACATCGTGGAGGGTGCCCGACTCCGAATTGATGTCGCTATCAAGGGATACCGGGCCGGTAGAGATGTTGAGAATCTGGACCACTTCAGAAGACGGGAGACCGACATCTTCGGCAACCTCTTCGACGCTAGGCCGCCTCATCAACGACTGACTCAACGTATTGTACGAGCGCTGAATCTTCCGGAGCGCATCCTCTTTCCGATGGGGAAGCCTGATGCTGCGGCGTTTGTTGCTCAGCGCACGGGTAATGGACTGTTTGATCCACCATGACGCGTAGGTCGAGAATCGGACCTTCTTCCGGTGATCGTACTTGCTCGCGGCCTTGAGCAGACCGAGGTTTCCCTCTTGAACCAGATCGAGAAGACCAACATCCGTAGATACGTAGGCTTTGGCAATTTTCACGACGAGGCGCAGATTTGCCTCGATCAGTTTCTTCCGTGCCTCCTCCTCGCCGTTTTCGATACGACGGGAGAGGTCGAGTTCCTCTTCAAAGGTCAACAATGGAGTCTTACGTATTTGGCTGAAGTATGCCTTCAGCGAATCATCATCTTGTACACGCTTGCTCTTGGTCTTCGCCATAAGACGCTCCTGCACCCTAAGAAGCAATATTCGTGCCAAATGGCGTCGTGAAATTCTCTATTCGTAAGTGCTTATGCAGGAGTCATTTGTTGAACGACTATTTCGCAGTGCGTAATTCTTGCTTCAGAGTGTGTCTTTTTTTGTACAGACCTAGAGAGTCGATGTCAAAGAATCATACACCGACGCGACGCTGGCCGACGACGGTGCATGCTGAGAGCGCCCGGAGAACTGCTCCACAATGAGATCGGCGATTCCGAGGCTTCCTTCCGCGGCCATCATCCGAGAGTACTCCTGGTTCAGCATGTCGCGGAAGATCTCTTCGGCCATGCCACCGTTGAACATGTCGTCCTCTGGCGAGAGCGTCTGGTACATTGCGTCAAGCATCTGTTTCGCGAAGAGTGCCTCAAACTCAATCGCGACGGCCCTCAGACGCTCCTCGTCGCTCCCCTGTGGGAGCCCGAGGTTAATTTGGGTCGCGTTCCAATTGCTAAGCTGAGCTGCAGTCAGTTCCATACTACCGCTTCAGATTGTTTGCTATTCCGAGCATGGTATCGCTGGTCTGGATCGCCTTCGAGTTCATCTCATAAGCTCGCTGAGCCACGATCATATTCACCATTTCCTGAACGACCTCGACGTTTGAGAGCTCCAGAAACTTGTGAAGCGTGGTTCCCATGCCGTCAAATCCGGGCTGGCCACCTATCGCGTCACCGGAGGCGCTTGAAGGAATAAAAAGGTTGTCGCCAATCGCCTGAAGACCTGCAGGATTGACGAACCGGTAGACCTCAAGCTGTCCAGCGTCAATCGGGTCGTCCAGACCGGGGAGTCGTACGCTCACGCGGCCGTCCTGGGTAATGTTCACGCTCTCACGAATGAAGCCCTCAGGGAGTACCAACTCGGGCATCAGACGATAGCCGTTGCTGTTCACAAACTGTCCGTTCGAGTCGATCTTGAACGACCCGTCGCGCGTGTAGGCGAAGCTCCCGTCGTACTGGAGGACGCGAAAGAACCCCTCGCCCTGCAGGGCAATATCGCCAACGTTTCCCGTGTTCTGCAACGATCCCTGGGTGTGAATCTTCTGGGTCGCTGCGACCTTGACGCCGTGGCCTACTTGAACACCGACGGGCACAAGCGTCTCCTCCGTTGCCGGTGTCCCTGCAACACGAACCGTGTGGTAGAGAAGGTCTTCGAAGTCTGGGCGGTTCTTCTTGAAGCCAGTCGTATTCACGTTCGAAAGGTTGTTCGAGATCGTATCAATATTAAACTGCTGCCCGACCATCCCGGAGGCGGCCGTGTAGAGTGATCGCATCATATGGGTCTCCTTAGAGCCTTATCGCCTGGTTGATGAGCCGACCGGTGAGTTCATCTTGCGACTGGATTGTTTTTTGATTGGCTTCATAGGCGCGGTTTACCTCGATCAGGTTCACCATTTCGGTGACGGGGTTCACATTGCTCCCCTCGAGGAATCGTTGCCGAACGGTCGGTCTCCCCTCCTGCATCGTGAACGCGTCTCCTGAGTCTTCGGTCGTTCTCCAGTAGCTGTCGCCCTGCTTTTGGATGTATCGAGTATTACGCATGTCGACGATCCGGAGCCTATCGATCTCTACGGTCTCGTCCCACTGGTTTTCTCGCATACTGACAAGCCGGTTCGGATCGTCCGCGAAGGTCTCGTTCTCAAATACGACGCCGTCTTCGTCAACGTAGAAGTTGTTCAGCTTGATCTGAATGGGTCCGTTTTCACCAAGGACCGGATACCCCTGCTTCGTAACGAGGAGTCCCTCGGGACCAAGGAGAAAGCTCCCGTTGCGCGTATAGCGTTCGCCGTACGGAGTATCAACGACAAAAAAGCCATCGCCCTCAAGCGCGATGTCGAATGGATTTCCGGTTTCACGCAGGCCGCCTTGGCTAAAGACCGTGAAGAACTCATTTGTTTCAACGCCGGTTCCAACTCGACCGACCACCGGTGCAACGTCAAACGAGCCGACCGGGAACGACGCCACGGGAAACTGGCGCACCCCATCGTCTGCAAGACGGCGGATCAGGAGCTCCGGGAACGCCTTCTGAATCGGTTGATCTCGCTTGTACCCCGTCGTATCGACGTTTGCAAGATTGTTGGATAGGGCGTCCAACCGTTCCTGCTGTACTTGCATACCGGACGCGCCGGTGTACATACCTCTGAGCACATGGCCCTCCCACTATCATTGTCGGCGAGTGTGCAGGAGGCGCTTAGGGTGGATTGGGAGAAGCCAAGACGCGGATTCGAACCGCGGACCTGCTCATTACGAGTGAGCTGCTCTACCACTGAGCTATCTTGGCAGCAGACGAAATATAGTCGATCGCACTTTTGATGTGAAGCCCGCTACTCGAGCCTCGACTCCACGTTGTAGGGTACAAGATCGACCGCCGCAGCGAATCCGGTGGGTATTGAAACCGCGATCAGCCAACCGGCGTACGGTTCAAGGTTCCACGATGGGAACGCCCCAAGGAGCAGTGGGATTCCAATCGCAAGGCCAGCCGCTGATGTAGCGAAACCGGATACTGCACTGACGAGACGAGCGGTTCTCGTGAGATCGGCCCTACCCGATGATTCAGCGATGAACAGCAGGATGTTCGGTGCTGTATGCAAGGCAAGCGAACCACCCAAAAATGCCGCGTCCAGGGGATCCTCAAGACCGTTCCCAATCACAACAGCAGCCGGAAAGAGCGCTTCGGTGAATGCTACTGATCGCAGAAGTCGGTCTTGCGCTTGAAGGTTCCCGCCGATCGCGACAAGAACCACAACGATCAGCAGGCGTCTACTGTTTCCGCCGGCTCGAGACGAATCGAATAAACTCATTGATGTTCTTGACGATAATCTGATCCTTCTGGACCTCGAGGCGGCGCTGGCTCACAAAGTGGTTTAACACGTGGCGCGTTTCTTCCGACGAAAGACCCGCCCAATGCGCAACATCATCCTGCGTGGTCTGGAAGACTCGCTCGTCCATCTCCTCTTCAGCAGGATTCACCTGCATCTCGTTGAGCATCAGGAAGACGTCGGCAACGCGCGCCTGCACATCGTCCAGCGTCAGGATCATAAACCTGCGCCGCTGGTCGTAGATTCGCTTTGTAAACAGCTTCAGAAGCCGTAGGGCGATTGCTGGCTGACCCCGCATGAGGATCTCGAAATTCGCGCGATTGAATTCGAGACACTTCACCCTCTCAATCGCGCTTGCGGTTGCCGAGCGAGGAGCCTCCTCAAGGATCGCCATCTCGCCAAAGATCTCCCCCTGCTGAAGGACATCAAGCGTCTTCTCAATGTCGCCCATGATGCGTGAGATCTGGACGCGCCCGCCTTGGATCAGGTAGAACGCATCTCCGGGCTCGTACTCGCAGAAGATGATCTCGCCCGGTTCGTAGCTTACGGCAAATCGCTCGAATGCCTCGAGGTTCATGATGCAGCCTTCATTGCTCGGCGTACCTTTCTGAGAACGGTCTCACTGGTTCCCGGCATACTGAGGATTTTCTGGAAGAAACTCTCGGCCTTCTCTTGATCACCCTTCTCATTGTAACTCTGGCCAACGTGGAACAGCGCGTCGGCGAGTTCCGGCAGCTTTGGATAGCGCTGAATCAGGCTCTTGAAGTGCTTGATGCAGTTGTCGTACTGCTCGAGGTTAAAGAAGCACCGGCCTATCTCGAAGAGGCTCTTGATTCGGAACTCCTCATCGGCACTCTCTTCCGCAATCTTCTTGAACGAGCGAAGCGCTTCGGCGTACTTCTGCTGGCTGAAGACACTCACCGCCGCGTAGTACTGCTTGGCCGCGTCCGACATCTGCCGCCCGGTATCTGGTTTCGCCGCGGTCCCGCCGACGCTTGAGTCGAGCCCCTGAATACTGGGTCCCTTCCCTGCGCCGTACTGCTGCGCAAACTGCTCGGCCTTGAGGGCAAACTCGTTGGCCTTCTGGTTGAAGGTCCCTGACGGATAGTAGGTCAGATAGCGGCGGAAGGCATGGAGTGCTTGCACGTAGCGCTTCTTGCCAAGGTAGTACTGCCCGATGTTGAAGAGCCCTGCCTCAGGATCAACGTGCTCCTCCTCCGCGAGCAAGGAGCTGACCTTCACGTGAATACGGCGCAACTGATTACTGAAGACTTTGAGCATCTTCATGATTAGCGTTGTGTTCTGGCTGACGAGCGCCTCGAACTCAGGCACGGAAAACTGAATCACGGTGGTGGTCGATAGGACTACGGCGTCTTCTTCGCGCGGATACTTTCCCATGGCGCTCTTCACGCCAAAGAACTCGCCGGTCTGGATGTAGTCGTGTATCTCCTGGCCCGTCTCAATATCGTTCGAATTGAGGCTGATGCGGCCGGACTTGAGGATATAGATCTTGTCGCTCACATCCCCACGGAAGTAGATGACCGAGTTGGCCTTGAAGCTCATGGGACGCGGCAAAAGTCTCTCCTGACAAAAACTGTAAACACTGTCTTGCATTATATCAAGAAAGTTTCCGCGTGCAGGGCCACCGCACGGTTATACTGGCCGGGCATGGTCGATCTCCACGCGCATTCAACCGCATCGGACGGCACACTCGCACCAGCCGAACTCATCGGACTCGCTGACGCGGAGGGTCTTCGAGCGATCGCGCTTACGGATCACGACACGGTGGCAGGGCTCGACGAAGCGACGGCTGCCGCGAGAGCCAGATCGATTCGGTTTGTGCCGGGCATCGAGCTCGAGGTCGAGCATTTCCAGGGCGTCTTTCACCTTCTTGGGCTTGGACTTGCGAACTGGACAGGTAGCGCGGGCGATAGGCTCGGACTCGCGCAGCGGTTTCGGGAGGAACGCAATCTCGAAATGGTCTCTCGTCTCAACCAGGGCGGAGTGCCGGTCGAGTACGACCAACTCATCGAAATTGCGGGACACAAGAATGTGGGGCGTCCGCACTTCGCCCGGTGGTTAAAGCAGAACGGGCATGTCACAAGCTTTCAGGAGGCGTTTGATACCATGCTGGGCGAGGGGGCGCGATTCTACGTGCCAAAGCGTGGGCTCAGCGTAGGCAAGACGTGCGACATCGTGCATAGCGCGGGCGGGGTTGCTGTCCTTGCACACCCGCACACGCTCCGGCTCGACTGGGACGATCTGGCACGCTCACTCAAACGTTGGAGGGGTGAGGGTCTCGACGGGGTTGAGGCGTACCATGCGAACCTCGCCTGCCGCGACGGCCACAGGATCGCCGCGATGGCGCGAGAGCTCGGACTCATAACGACCGCCGGAAGTGATTTCCATTCGCCGGATGGAGGTCGGCGCCTTGGGAGGTCGTGCGACGAGAGGCCGATCGACGATCGCTTCCTTGAGGGGATCCCTCTGCACACGGAGAACGACGATGGGACCCATTGAGCGGGTTGGAGCTCGGACAATTGATCGGGGACGCCGCCTGCTCTACGGCCTTGGGTTCATGGTGGAAGTGTTCCGACAAACGGGTCGCTTTCTTGGACGCCGACGCGCCGGAAGCCGGGTCCTTACGATGCAGATGCTCTTCACAGGCGTGGAGGCGCTCAACATCATCGCCATCCTGAGCCTGAGTCTCGGCGCCGTAATCATCATCCAGGGCCTCAGCCTGCTACCGCAGTTCGGCCAGGGTCAGCTGATCTACGACATCCTCATCATCGTGATCACGCGGGAGCTGGGACCCATTCTCACCGCGCTGATCATAACGGCGCGATCCGGCACGGCAATCGCCACGGAACTCGGCAATATGGTCATCAGCCACGAGATCGAGGCCTACTCCGTCACGGGGATCAATCCCATCCGACACATCGTCGTCCCGCGCTTCCTTGGCGTGACGCTGAGCACCGTCGTTCTCAACCTCTACTTCAATCTCTTTGGACTTCTTGGGTCATACGTGGTCACACAGTTCGTGAATCCGATCTCTATCTCCGAGTACTACAACGGTCTTCTCGCGGCCTTGAGTGTTGACGACGTGGCTGCCAGCGTCATCAAGAGCCTCGTCTTTGGTGCGATTACCTCTCTCGTGGCGACCTTCTCCGGCCTGCAAGTCGAACGATCCTCGACCGAGATTCCGGTCGCGGCGATCCGCTCGGTCGGTCGAGGCATCACGCTCTTGATCGTGGCGAACGCAGTCATCACAGTGGCGTACTACATATGAGTGACGAGAGCGGCTTCGACCAGATCGACGATTCGCTCCTTGGCGCCTTGGGATCGATCGAAGAGGTACCCGAATCGGAGTCGACGCCGGCGTGCTCGCTCCGTGACGTCAGCGTCCGGTTCGAGGAGACCGACGTGCTCGAGGAGATCACAGTCGACTTTCCGGCGAGCGCATGTACGGTTGTCATGGGACCGTCGGGTTCGGGCAAGAGTACTCTCCTGAAGGCGGCTGCGGGCCTTGTGGTGCCTGAGACCGGAACCGTCGAAATTCTTGGGCAGAATCCGGCGCGGATCTCCGACAGGGAGCTTGAGGCACTCCGAGCGCGCAACGGGTTTGTCTTCCAGGACGCTGCGCTCTGGCAGAACCTCACCCTTGAGCAGAACATGATCCTTCCTCTTCAATATCACAGCCCACACATCAACGCGGAGGAGGCTCTGACCCAGGTCACACGAATGGCGAAGGAGCTCCAGGCCGGTCGCAGGCTCAAACTCCGTCCGTCCCAGGTCTCTGCAGGCGACCGCAAGACGATCTCGTTTATCAGAGCCATTGTTCATGATCCCGAGCTGATCTTTATGGATGAGCCGACGACCAGCATCGATTCCGAGCGAATTGACCTGGTGATTCGCAAGCTCCGCGACCTACGCAGGCGAGGCCGAACGGTGATTGCCGTGACGCATGACGCTCGTATTGCGAGCCAGCTCGCCGACTACGTCCTTGTTATCCGCGACGGTCGCATACTGACCTTTGGAACGCTCTACGACGTCGCCCGATCCAACGACCCGGAAATCGAGCGGGTCTTGTCCGATGTTCTCAGCGAGACCGCCACCTACGACGGCGACATCCTGGAGCTGATGGACCCCGACACAAACCCCTTTCTCCAATAGTTTCGTTGACTGCTGGAGCGCCGTGAGCTAGACTCTGCCACGGATGAAGCTGCGATATCGCTTCGCAAATCAGGTTGTTGGAGTCTTTGTCATCCTCGCGATGGCTCTGACGATTGTGCTGCTCGTTCTTATGGGCGCAAATCAGCGCTGGTTTCGACAGAACTTCGAGTTTTTTGCACTGATCGACTCCGCGAAAGACGTTTCGGTAGGGATGTCGATCAACTTTCGCGGCTTCACGATTGGCAGAGTAACTACCATCGGACTGACCGAAGACAATGAGGTCGACGTCCGGTTTACGATCCAGGAAGAGTACATCGACAAGGTCACTGCGGACTCGATCATCCAAGTGGTAAGCAACCCCCTGGGCGGGGGTGAGATCATCTTCCACCAGGGAAGAGAGGCTACCCCACCCTTGCCGGAAGGCTCGCAGATACCGATCTACGACTCGAAACAGGGGCTTCGCCTGCGCGAGGAAAACCGTGTCATCGTCCTGCGAGACGCCGATCAGATCGGACAGATCCTCGACACGGTTGAGCGGGCACTGGTTGGAATCGAGCCGGCGCTCAACGACGTCACACTCCTGGCCGGAAGCATCGAGTTGCTCGTGGATGAGGTGACGGCGATCGTCAACGGGCAGCAGAGCGAGGGACCGATCGCAGATATCTTTGTCTCCGTGGATGAGACGATCGTGGCACTGCAGGGCACGGTCGCTCGCGCCAATGCCGCCGTGGAAGACCTTG
>JANQQY010000146.1 GCA_028284845.1 Spirochaetales bacterium | reverse complement strand
ACGCTCGCGACCGCGCATTGAGCACCACTGGCATTTGAGATGGTGACTGAGACAGTGGCCTGCTTCTCGCCTACCTCGCCGGCGGTCGCAGTCACAAGGAACGGCCCCTGGTCGGAGCGTGCGGGTGAGCGGTATTCGACTGATAGAGACTTGGTCACTCCGGCACGGCCAAGCACCGCAAGCCCGTACCACCCTGCGATCTCGTCCGCCAGAGTCGCGACAATTCCTCCGTGAACGACTCCCGGATACCCCTCGAGCTCCTTGCGTGGCTCCCAGAGCGTCCGTACTTCATCGCCGTCGCGTTCGAAGCGGAGTCGCAGTCCTATCCCGTTATTCGGGTCGCACCCAAAACACTGGTAGTCTCCACGGCCAACGAAAGGGTTGGGTACCTGGTATCGATCCATGCCACGAGTGTACGGGCCGACTCGCGAGCTGTCAGCAGGGTTGATAGACGGCCTGGCGAGGGGTTAACTGGTTGCATGAAGCGCGACCAGTACAAGCCGGGGCTTCCGCCGGGCACGATCATCGATCGCGACGAAGTCGTCTACCCTCTCAATATCGCGATCATCGACTACGGGCGAACGAGCATAGAACGCCGGGACGGGGCGGACATTGCTGAGGTACTCCCTCCGGAGCCAACCACCTACCGATGGATTCGCATCCTGGGAACCCCAACGAGCGAGTTGATCACCCAACTGGGAGAGCACTTTGGGGTCCACCCGCTCGTGCAGGAGGACATCATTGCAACCGATCAGAGGATCAAGGTCGAAGACTACGAGGCGTGCAGCTTCACCTCGCTCAAGGTCTTGCGCCACGCGCCGGAGCACGTGGAGGAGTGCGAGATGAGTCTCCTGCTCACCGAGCATTCGCTCATCACGATCTTCGAGTCGGATGATGAGAGGTTTTTCGCACCAATCTGGCAGCGGCTCGCGAATCCCGGCTCACTGGTTCGGGAGCGTGCTGTCGATTTCCTCTATCACGCGGTCGTTGATCTTGTCGTCGACTGCTACTTCCCTGTTGTCCAGCGACTCGAGATCCTCGGCAGCGAAACCGAGTCCCTCATCCTCTCCGGCGCTGAGGAAGAGCATCTGAGATCGATCCACGCCGTTCGCAGCTCCGCTCAGAGCCTTCGCGGGAGTCTCTGGTCGCTCCGCGATGTGATCACTCGGATCGAGCGCACTACCCACCGATTCGTCAGCGAGGGGACGCTCTTCTACTTCAGAGATATTGGAGACCATGTCGTCCATCTCTTGGACTCCGTGGCTAATCTTCGTGAGGCGGCAAACGCGATGATGGAACTCTACATGAGTCAGGTGAGCAACCGGATGAATCAGGTTATGAAGGTACTGACCATCATATCCACCCTCTTTATTCCAATCACCTTTGTCGCAGGCGTCTACGGTATGAACTTCCGTGTCATGCCGGAACTCGAGGTCGCATGGGCATACCCGGCCGCTCTAGGAGTCATGGGAATCATCGTCGTGGGGATGCTGATCTTCTTCCGCCGCAAGGGCTGGTTCTAGCCTTCCTCGTTGTGCCAGATCTTATCCGCGCTTGCGAAGGCACGCTTCTTCGCAAGCAGGACGTAGGAGACGGCGACAAAGGCGAGGTAGAGGAAGGCGACTCCCAAGGCGAGCCAGAAGTAACGCATGTCTCCCGTTTCAAACGCCCGGACCGGAAGATTGATGGAGAGAATAAAGGGGATGGCAAGGACAAAGGTGATACCGCTCGCGTAGGCGTAGTCGCTCGCCACCGGTGTCTCAAAGTCGGGATCCACCACACGAAGCAAGGCGAGCCCGGTTGAGAGCGTTCCTGTGGAGACGCCAAAGATGACGAGCATCCGGTGGAACCGATGATCTTTGAAGATCCGCGAGGTGAACCAGGGTACCTGAATAAAGCAGAAGATGGCGCCCACCGCTGACACAATCAGAATGGGAAGCCAGAACTCGCGCACGATCGTGAGTGAGATTGCTGCGATCGCGGCCGTGACCATAAAGTCCACGGAAAAACCGCTCACCCGATTCAGGGTCTGGTTGTCCAAGATGTGGTCGGATTTGGTGACGGTCAGGAGACCCTTGAGCCCAAGCGCTGCGATCGCCGCAAAGATGAAGCTGATGCCCCACAGCGAGGTCGCCAGGCGATTCCCCGTCTCGCCGAGGAAGCCGAGTGCCCACTGCAGAAAGCTCAGGAAGAGATAGGCAAGAAGGTAACTGACGATCACGAGTCCGCCATTGAGCGTGGGCGAGTCGATCGCCTCCGTCTCCGTGGTCAGGAGTGACCCAACGGGAAGCCTGCTGCCTCGTGGATAGACTCCGCGTTTGATTCCCTTCTTTTGGAGGGCGGCAACGTCGTCCTTGCTCATCCAGCCGCGACGGATGCCGTAGTTGATGAGGAAGACGCCACCAAAACTCGCTACGACAAATCCAATCGCGGCGAAGGTGAGTCCAATGTCGCCGGCGCCTTCAATTCCCGCCGCGCGCCAGCCCTCCCCAATGGAGAACGCCTGACCCGGACCCTGGGCAAACCCGAGCGGCATCAGCCAGCCAAAGCTGTGAAAGAGATCGGGAAGGAAGGTCCGCATCATGGCGAAGGTGAGGATCATGCCAATGATGGTCTGAATCGCAAACTGCGACAGGATCGAGACCGAGGTTGCGAACATCCGCCCATCGGGTGCGCGTCGTGGGGCCTTGCGGAGGCTCATCGCTACAAATGAGATGCTGAGCAGGTGGTAAGTTATCGCCTTGAGCATCTCCTGATCGAGCGCCACCATCGGAAAGCTCTCATTCATCAGAGGGAAGACAAAATTGTAGATTGGCAGAAGGATAAAGCCTGCAGTGAGTGCATTCGGAATCAGATAACGCTGAAAAAAAGTCACGCGAGTGCGGATGTAGGTCGCAATCATCAGCGTGACAGAAATGATCCCAAGATGTACAAACAGCGTCCAGTCAAACTCCAAGGTGCTCCCCCACGGCTCATCGCCAGTCGGCCGGCGGCCGACCGGCACATTATGGGGCCAACCTAGAGCTAACGCAACCCAAACAATCAGCAATCCTGAGTACCAAGGTGGACATCCGGCAACCGATTCAAGATAGTAGTCGCCGAGGCAACCATGGCAAAGCAAATCGAACCTCGTGTCCTGAAGGGCTTTCGGGACTTTCTTCCGGAACAGGAGGCAGAGCGCCTGCGAATCATGCATCTCCTGCAGTCGGTCTACGAGGCCCACGGATTTGTGCCGATCGATACGCCGATCCTGGAGTACTCCGAGATCCTGCTGGGGAAGAGCGGCGGTGCCACCGACAAACAGGTCTACCGTTTTGAGGACTCCGGCGGCCGCGATATCG
>JANQQY010000106.1 GCA_028284845.1 Spirochaetales bacterium | reverse complement strand
TCTTCCGAGCCAGGAGTGAGAGCTGCTCGAGTTTTCGAAGGAACGTCTCGTCCAGGAGCGGCACTATCGACCGGCCTCCGGCGTTTTCTCAATCACGGTCCGAACGAGGTCATCCGGATCGGTCCCCTCGGCCTCGCCCTGGAAGCTGAGAATAAGCCGGTGGCGGAGAGAGGGCAGGGCCGCCTTCCGAACGTCGTCGAAGCTCGCACTGTACCGTCCGTCAAGCAGCGCGTAGACCTTCGCTGCGAGGATAAGGCTCTGCGCGCCTCGAGGGCTCGACCCGTAACGCACAAACCGGTTGATCTCTTCCGGTGTTCCCTCGTTGCCGGGATGCGTGGCGTAGACCAGCCGAACGGCGTACTCGTTGACAACGCGCGCGGCCGGTATGGATCGGACCAACTCCTGAAACTCCATCACCTCCTCCGCACCAACGACCCGATTCAGCGCCGGTAGGCTGCCTTCAGTTGTGCGTTCAACGATCTGGAGCAGATCCTGTTTGTCCGGGAACTCGACCTTGAGTTTGAAGAAAAAGCGGTCGAGCTGCGCCTCCGGAAGCGGGTACGTACCCTCCATTTCGATTGGGTTCTGAGTCGCAAGGACGATAAAGGGTGGGACAAGTTGGTAGGTCTCCCCCGCTACCGTAACGCTCTGCTCCTGCATTGCCTCAAGCAGCGCCGACTGTGTCTTTGGAGTCGCACGATTGATCTCGTCCGCGAGGAGGACCTGGCTGAAGATCGGCCCACGCTGAAAGGTGATCAATTGATTCCCTTCGGTGTCTCGGGCCAGAACGTTTGTGCCGATGATGTCCGCCGGCATCAGGTCAGGTGTGAACTGAATGCGGGAGGTCGCGAGCGACAGGACGTCGCCAAAGGTCTTGATCAGGAAGGTCTTCCCCAGCCCCGGGACGCCTTCCAGGAGCGCGTGGCCCCGGCAGAGCAGGCAGACGAGCACCTGTTCGACCAGATCCTCGTGCCCCACGATGTATCGTCCTATCTCTTCTCTGATGCGTCCGATCTTCTCTGCCGCGGCACCTGCTCTCTCCTCGGCTTTTGCATCCCAACTGGCTGTGCTACTCATCTGTTCCTTCCTCATTGGCGAGTGTCAATCGCAGAAAATAGTTTCGGACAAGGCGCTGGAGCTCCGGAGGCGTCTGTTCACGATTCACCGCCTCTTCGATCACCTGGTCAAAGATGACCGCGCGCTCTTCTTCTTCCAGCTCGGATGTTGCCTCTGCCGGGAGCTCCCGGATCAATATGTCGAGCACCGTATTCTCCGTGACGATGCCCTGGAGCTCGCGGAAGACTCGACTCCCTGCTTCAGGACGGGCGAAGTCATCGCCAAAGGTATCGTCGACAGCTCGATCTCCGCCCTGGCTACCGGCCTCTCCGTCGCCGCCCCCCTCGCTGCTCGGCTCTCCCCCTGATTCGTCGCCGCGTCCAAAGGGGCTGGTGTCGCCCTCTGCCGCTCCAATCTCATCGTCCGGGCCCTCGGTGAACTCGAGCCCACTTCCCAGCTGCTGAAGCGCCTGCTGCGACTCCGCGAGCTCCTCCGTCACGTCCGGACGCTCGTTCGAGGGCTCCGGCGGTGCAGCATTGAGCTGATCAAGCAGCTCCTGCACCCGCTCCTCGTCGACATCAAAGTTGGCGTTTGGCGCCATGTCCGGAGAGGCCTCTTCAAGCGCTTCAACGATCTCCGGAACGGTGTTGCCCTCCGATCTCATCCTCAGGTAGAGATCCTCGATCTCGCTCTCACCCATGCCGGACTGCAACGCCGACCGAATCGACTCGGCCGCCTCGGGTGGGATCTGGGCATCCTCGTCCGTCGCCAGCGGTGGGGTCCGTTCGAGGTTCGAAATCTGCTCTTCAATGCGGTCGCTCAGGTCGTCGATGCGTGGGCGTGCCTGCTCCGGGTCAAGGTCGCCCTCACGCGCGTCGCGTCCGAGTTGGAGAAGTTGGTTCGCCAGATCGGCAAGCGCCTCGTCCTCCGCCGCCCTATCGGCCAATCGCTCTCCCAGATCCTCCAAGAGAAGCGCCTCTTCGATGTACGGGGGCACCGGTCGTTCAAACCACCCGCTCGCGTTGAGCACCAGGAGAACTCCAAGGCCCACCGTGAGCGCCGTAAGCAGCCCGGTCCGTCGAGGTGTGATCCACGGGTAGACCTCACGAGGTTCAATCTCGTCGGTGTGTGACTCCGCTCGCGAAAGGACGATCTCGCGGAACTCCGCTCCCAGCTCGCTTGGATGCTCTGCCTGACTCCCAAAGGAGAAGCCTGAGGCCAGGAGCGACTTCAATCCGTAGTGTCGATCGGCATCCATCAGGAACCGAATGGGATCTCTCCGGCGGAAACCGGCAACGACGAGCGCCACGATCACCGAAAGGGCGGCGAGCCCCAGCATCAGAAAAGTGATCGGCAGATCGATCGCAAAGAGCGAACCGGCGAGGAGGAGCAGGATTGAGGCAGCGAGCGCGATGGTCAGTGCGTTGACGCCGGTCTCGACCAAGAACCGCAATCGCCATCTGAACTCGAGGAGCTGCGCGAGGTCATCAAGGTTTGGAGTTCTGCTTTCCCGCTCCATTACGCCTCGCTACCCCGGTAGGTTGATTGGCGATGCCGAGTGAGCGAGAACCAGTAGAGCGCACCCAGGACCACGGAGAGCGAGAAGTGGCTCAGCAGAACCGCAAGGAGCGGCCGCTCGGCGCCGGCGGGTCGAACATCGGTGTGTTGGGCAAGCACACCGATGATCGGGTTCAGTGTCTCGCCGATCTGAATGGTTGCGACAAAGAGGAGTGCGAGAAAGACCCACGAGCCGGTTACTCGAATGAAGTAGCGACGCTCGCCAAGGTGACCCAGG
>JANQQY010000087.1 GCA_028284845.1 Spirochaetales bacterium | reverse complement strand
GTTTGGCGATTCGATAGCGACGACGCATCGTGGCTCGACCGCGAGCGAACGTCCCGGCGGCGAACCGAAATCCGATAGTCATCGAGTCCTCAACGATGTACTGATCGAGCGGTCCCTCTGGTGCAGGGTTCGGCGTGATCTCCCGATTGAGACTCACGAGAACGTCTGGAACGAGAGAGATGTACGAGTCATCCAGCTTGATCTCCCCGCCAACCGCATCGATCGAGGTCACGGACAGGAATACTTGGAGCTTCTCCAGAAGCCAGCGGCCAATCGGTCTCGAGAGCTCTCTCCAATGCTCTCTCAGTTGTGTGGGTGTCTCTTCAGGTAACGAACTCACAACTGCCCGTCCGTCGACGACCGTTCCATCACTCGTCGTTAAGCGATGGTCCCCGACAGGTTGACGATCTCCCACTGCTCGGCGACTCGACCATCCGCGTGCGGAGCTTTCCCGATCTCGCTTGGTCGCTTCCTCTACTGGTTCTCGAGGCAATCAACGACTCTCGTCGCTATTCGCGGTGATGCGCAGATGTACTGCCACGAGCTATCCGTGGTGGCTGATTCGATCTCGAACACTCGGCCTTCAGCGGCCTCCACGAGCTGGTTGATCTGGACTGCAAGCAGCGGTGAGACAGGCGATCGTGCTGACTGTTCGTACAGCAGCAGCCCTCCCATGCTTAGGTGGGCCAACAAGGCGGAGGCCTGGGATAGCTCCGGCCGTTGCCATCCTTCGCCAACGACCCGATCCCAGATATACGCGGTCATCCCTCGCGGCTCAGTCAATATCGGTGGCGCCTCAGTGCCCAAAGACTTGATCATATTCCAGAGCGTCCACGCGGTAAAACCTCTCACGCCGACAACGTCGGGCTCCCTCACCTCCTGCCCTTGCTGGACGGTTCCCAGGCCCAGCTTGTTCGCGTACGCCTGTCGATAGTATGTGGCATCCTCGCTGCGCTCATGGTGGGGGAACAGATGGGCGGACTCCCGATCTCCCATGTTCCTATCTTCACTCAGCAAGATCGATGGACATTGTGACGAACCCATCGTGTATCTGTGGATCCGCGAGGCGTGGCACATCCACAGGTAGGAGGATTCGTCTGGGTTGTACTCACCAACAAGCGTGGTCATGTTTGCCGGCGTGACTTTCTCGGATGCGGGCCAGATCGACACGAGCAAGGCTCTGACGATATCCGGCACTCCTCTCGTGATGTCCTGTCGCACGGGAAGCGTCGGAAGGAAACTGATTCCCATCGAGTACGCACGGTTTCCTTCTGACGTTGGCAGCGATATGCGATCCAACACCGTTGCCTCTGCATTGGTCTCGTTTTGCAGGCTTTCGGCCAACTGACCCATGCTTGCGGTAGCGGGGGCTTCGTCGAATCGTGAGAGCCTCGATCGTGCTGACTCGAGCCATGAGACTCGCCCGAGTGGCAGTCCGAGCGATTCGAGGTGGGCCGAGAACTCAAGCCCCGAAGACAGATCCCGTGTCGCAGCTGCGATCGATAGCCCAACCGACACCACGGACGTCTGGCTCATTTCGCTTCCCAACAGTCGACCGAGCTTTCCTAGCGCCGTCTTGTAACCTGACGAGAAGTCCAGGATGCTCGCGTCCTTGAGTAGCGCGCCGGCATCAAAGGAATCGTCCAGTTCAGTGACGATCCCGAGAATCTGCAGGTCGTGCCCGCTCCGTTGGAAGTACATCGCGGTCTTGATCTCATAGTCGACCCAGCTTGACGATGCTGCGTGCCTATCGAGAACGACTAGTAGAGCGCTGCAAGCACGGAGAGCTTCATGAAGCACCGCCTGGAGTTCCTCCGGCCCCTGTGCCCCGTCGGGAGTGCTCATTTCCAGCCGATCGAACCAGATCGGAACGCCCAAGAGCGCAAGGTGCTCGCAGAGAGACGTTACGAATCCCCGGTCTCTCGAGGAAT
>JANQQY010000074.1 GCA_028284845.1 Spirochaetales bacterium | reverse complement strand
GACGCGAGCTCCTCCACAGGGTTGCAGAACAGCAGGATGCCGTTGAATGTGGACCGGAGGGTGAGTTCGGTCGGGACACCCATCATCCCGGCGAAGGGCATGCGGGGCGCGCGAATATGTGCCCATCCCATCTGGATGCGCCGGCCGTCGTCCTCAGGAATCGCGTTGAACGACTGCGCGGCGTAGAGATGCCCTCGCAGATAGTTGTGCGGCCCGCTCTCCGGGGTGAACGATCTCCCGTCAAACGTACCAATCAGATAGTCCCCAACGGCCCCGTGCACCACCCATTTCCGGTTTCCACTCTGGCCGTCAACCGCAAGAGGGAACATACACGGGCACTCCCAGAACGACCCGAACCTGCTTTCCTCGTGCCACTCGAGCAGATTGGAGGAAGTGTAGATTACCAGTTCGAGACGCTCAAAGAGCACCATGACCCAGTGCTCTCCGGGTTCGTACCAGAAGACGTAGGGATCGCGGGAGTTGTGAGTTCCAAGTTTCGCCCGTTGGTCTCCTATAAGCGGATCCGGTCGAGTGGTCCAGGTGCGGCCACGATCGGTCGACCACGCGACGCACTGGCGTTCCATCATGAGTGCGCCGGACGCCGACTCAGCCGGAGTAGGAAAGAACGCGCGTGTGAAAATCGCGACGAGCGGCGACTCGCCGTCCGTGCCGAGTCCGGAGGTGTTGTTGCTGTCCACGACGCAGCTCCCGGAGAAGGCGACGCCAACTGGGTCCGGGTAGAGTGCTTCGTCGAGCTGGTGCCAATGAATGAGGTCACTGCTTACTGCATGACCCCAATGCATGTTACCCCACTCCGCGCTATAAGGATTGTGTTGAAAGAACAGATGGTACTCACCGCGGTAGAACACAAGACCGTTCGGGTCGTTGATCCATCCACGCCGAGCGGTGAAGTGGACCCGCGGGCGGAGCCTCTCGTCGTAGGCGCCGTCCAGGCGCTCGGGATGCTCAGAGAGGTGCACGTTCGCAAGGCCATGCTCGAATGGGGATACCGCATCCGCTGGGGGTCCGCCGTCACCTGGAGATGCGACGACGATCCGGGCTTGAGCCCCCAGGTAGGAAGTCACATCAAGGTGGACCCAGTAATCCGGGTCTGCGGTTGCAAGTGGCACGTCAAAGACCCGAGCCACGGTACCGTCAATCCAGAGTTCCAGGCGCGTCATCTTCTCCCGGGTAAATGCAACCGGAATGTTCAGATGCGGAGCGCTGACAGGAAACTCGCGACTGATAGCCATTGCTGCTCAGTCTACCAGGCGTATGCCTCGGGCGATGCTCCTTTCTGCAACGGCCGCCCCTTGTTGATGTCAAAGATCTCATCAAGGCGCGCGAGCACATCGTCACTCAGCTTTAGCTCCGTCGCCCGTTCAAGCCCGTCGAGATGCTCGAGTCGCCGAATCCCCACGATAGCGCTCGAGACGGCCGGGTTGTGCAGAACCCAGGCGACAGATACCACAGCCTCTTTCTCACCGAGTTCTGCACACAGAGAGGAGAACTCCGCGAACTGCTGGCTCTCAGGATCCACGCCGTACTCTCGTGCCACGTGAGTGGAACGCTGCTCCTCGCTCTTTGGTTTCTTTCCGGCAAGGAGACCGCCACCGAGTGGCATGTAGGGGATGAGTCCGATTCCCTGATCGATACATGCCGGGATCACCTCGAGCTCAGGTGCGCGGTTCAGCATGTTGTACTGACTCTGCTCGCTCACAAGACCGAGTCGGCCAAACTGCGCCGCAGACATGTTGAATTTCACCAGCCCCCAGCCAGGGAAGTTGCTGGTGCCGTGGTAGAGCACTTTCCCCTGATCCTCCAGACGTCCAAAGGTCGACCAGAACTCCGCCGGACTGATCGTTCGGTCGATGTGGTGAACCTGGTAGAGATCGATCCTGTCGGTCTGCAGCCTGCGTAGAGAATCCTCGGCGTGCCGCCTGACCTTGTACGCGCTGATCCCGTTCTCCTCGTTCGGGACATCCTGGCTACCGACAAGGCTCCAGTACACCTTGGTCGCCAGTACGATCCTGTCACGCCGGCTCCGGTCGGCCGCGAGCCACCTTCCGATGATCTCCTCCGTCTGCCCAGGCCCCTCACTTCCTCCGTAGATGTTCGCGGTATCAAAAAAGTTGATCCCCATATCCAGGGCCGTATCCATAATTCGGAATGCATCCTTCTCGTCAGTCCATCCGCCAAAGAACATCGTTCCAAGACAGATCCGACTCACCGCAAGGTTCGATCTGCCGAGTTTTCCGTAGTTCATGCGCTCCTCCAGGTCGTAGGGTAGTCTTTCGTTATGCCAAACTCGTCCATTGCGAAGTTCTTGAAACCGAGCTGTAGTGCCGGGGACTCGGGGCGCACGCGGTAGTCGTCGCGCTCCGGGTCAACGAACATGGGATCTGCAAACACCGAGTTTCTATCGAATCCCATCTCCTGCCATTCGGGAAGCGAGTAGGTGACTCGTTCGGCATGGTGCCATTCGCCTGGGACAGCGGGGTCGGCGTGGTCGGGCGATTGCGTGGGTATTCGGCTGCTCGCTCGAGCCTTGAACTCTCCAATGTCGGAGTAGAAGCAGTTCCAGTCGCACTCCTCCAGCCACGGCGACCGTGATGGTGGCGCGATCAAGGTGTAGATCTCACCTCCCCCGGCGCCCATCTCAAAGTTGAGATCATCCTCGGTCTTCATCCTGCCCTTCGACATAACAGTGATGTTACGGAAGTACCTGTCGTGGTTGTGCTCGTTTCCCACGTGGAAGCACGGGGAGTTTGCGCCGTTTACCCACACATTGTTGTAGATGGTCCGATGCGCTCCTTCGCGGAGCTTGATACTCACACCCACGCAGAGGTTGTTGTAGATCTCGTAGTTGGATGCGCCATCGTCGAGATCGAGGCCCCAACCGCTCTCCTCGCGAAAGAAGTTGTAGCGCATGACAACCGGCTCCATCGCGTCAATCAGGACATTGCCGGCATCATGGTTTCGCTCCTGGAGATACTCGGTGTGGCTCTGAACGAGGCACCAGTAGCGGTCGCGGCCCCAGGCGTTAAACGGGCCGTGGTCGCCGGTCTCGCGGCAGGTGTCGTGCAGGTAGTTGTGCTCAATCAGATGACCGCCCCAGGTCCCGTCACCAATACAGACCGCGGCCCGAGGCATGTCGTACATCTCGTTGTGACTCACGGTGATTCGCTTCGCTCTGCTGATGTAGACACCGGCGACCTGCTTTCCGAAATAGCCGATATCGTGGACCACATTGTTGTGCACGCGGCACTCATACGGGAAGTTACGCTGCGACCCGACGGTCGTTCCGAGCGAGCCAACGAGACACACCGCGCTGTCCCCGAGGTTGGAGAAGAGCGAGTCCCTGATATCGAGGCCACGGTTGTGATTGTTGGCAAACACTGCGTTTCCGCCAATCGCGTCAAAGAAGCAATTGCTGATGCAGCAGTCGCGAGTCCCCTGCAGGAACACCGTCCCCCCACGGTGGATAGCCCAGTCACTGAGCGAAGGAATGTCGTACTCCTCCAGGAACGATGATGAGGTATGAGCAAATCGGATTCCGTCTATGCGCACGTCCCGCACGGGCTGTCGCTGCGTACCAACGATCTCTAGGAGTGTCTTGAGGGAGGGCACTTCAACAAGGGCGCTCTCCAGATCAAGATCCTCCGGCGGGTAGAAGTAGAGAACGTTCTCGTGCCGGTCCAGGTACCACTCACCCGGTGCATCGAGTTCCTCGAACACATTTTCCACAAAGAAGTAGGAGGTTTCGTTCACCTCACACGGATCCTCGGACCACTTTGCTCCCATCTGATGACCGCCATCGCCAAACCAGATGCGATGTTGATCCCGATCTACCGCCGCGACCTGCCATTGGAGATTGCCCCAGTAGTACGACTGATAGATGTGAACAATCGCTTCCTCAGGTCGTCTCCATTCCTTTGTGCTGAACGTGTCCGGATCAAAGGTGATTCCCCGTGGCGCGTCAGAGGAGAACGTCATGTCTGCATTCTCATCAGTAACTGGAGAGATTACCTCGTCGGCAATCTTGCCGGTTGGCAGGGTGTATCCTGTGTAAGCCTTGGGATCCGAGGGATCATAACTGGGAAATCGTGCGCGGATCTGACGCGTGCCGTTCACAAACAGCTGATCAAAGTCGATACCGGCCGGCACGTTCGTCTTCCAGATGAGATCGTCGTGCCGTTCCCATGAGGGATGGAGTTGGACTCCGCTGGAGATCGTGACAGAGCCCGCACGTTCTGCCCGAATGCGCACTCCGCTCAGTCGGTGGTCGATCGTGACGGTCCTGTCCAGATAGTAGGTGCCGGGTCCGAGCTCGACCACGGCGCCGCCGGACGAGTCGGGTCCATCGGCGACCCGACTAAGCGCCGCGGAAAGCCCACCGCTACCTTCCGTGGCGCTGACACGAATATGAGTTGAGTCCATTGTCGCCTCCCGATCTATACAGCGATTCGGTGTCGCTCAGGAGCGGAAGCACGGCCTTGGTTTCGGAGATTGCTCCGGTATGCCGTCGGACTGGCACCATGAATCCTACGGAACGCACGGTAGAACGTACTGTTCGTCTGGTACCCGACTCGTCCTGCAACCTGAGAGACACTGAGCTCACTTCGCTCGAGCAACTGCCGAGCCTGCTCTACGCGATGCTCCTCGAGGAAGACTGAGTAGTTCGATCCGGTTTGTTCTTTGAACAATTGCGAGAGGTAGGTCTCCGTCAGACCAAATTGCGTCGCAATCGAGCGGAGTGCCAGCCTGGGGTCGCTGTAGTGTTCCAGGATGTATTCCTGAATGCTGCGCACCGGCTCGTTATCGCAGAGTCCAGCCATTTTGACGTCGTCGGAGAACGCGCCGTTCCAGGACCAGCTCTCTTCACCTCCAGAGCCAGGCATCGGCTCACCCCGAGCAAAGGCGGATGTCGCCTCTGCGAACGACGCGTGGGCGTCCACAAGCTGCGCCCTCCATCCGCCAAGCGCATACTCGAGTGTGATCTGGTGGCGCGAGGAGATCTCAGCGGCAACTTTGTCTAGGAGCTCCCGGATGCTCGACTGCCCGGTTTCTCGAGCAGATGACCAGAGCACGACAAGATCGTCCTCCTCATGCCGACGGTAAACGAATCCATTGCGACCAACTCTGACTCGGATGGCGCGCTCGGCGGACTCGGTTGGATGCTCCTCCTCATCGTGGAACCAATTGACCTCGGCTCGTTCCTGTGAGGCCCGAGCGTAGACGATGCAGAAACCATCGGGGGAGAGACTCACATCGAGATATGGAACGATTGCACGCGCTTCGATCTCGTCAAAGACCCCACCGCGAATCAGGCAATCGAATGAGCCAATTCGAAGACAATGAATGCGTCGAGCCATCTGGTCTGAGTACCCATTATGATCGCTCATGAATCCTCCTAACGTGTCGGAACCGCCTTGAGCTGCAATGAAAGCACCTGATCAAGTACCAGTGATACAGCCCCCATGACGGATGCCTTCGCACCAAATGTCGCGGGGTGAATTTCAATCTCTCGCGAATGCCGGCTGAGTGATCGTTCTTCAACCACCGTTCGTATCGTTGAAAAGAGAAGACTCTCGGCCTGCGCGACGCCGCCTCCAATCACAATGGCGTGTGGATCAAAGAGGTTGACGAGGTTGACGATTCCCAGACCCAGGTAGCGCCCGGCCGTCTTGATCACATCCACTGCGCAGTCGTCGCCATCTGCAGCGGCATGCGCCACGGTCCTCGCGGTGATGGATGACGGGTCCGCCCTGAACGCGTCCGCGAGCACGGATTTCTCTCCGGCGGCCAGACGCTTCTGCGCAGCCATGGAGATCCCGCGCCCGGAGGCGACCGCCTCCAGGCAGCCGGTGTTTCCACACAAGCACCGGGCATCCGAGTAGGGATCTGCGACGATATGGCCGAACTCCCCCGACATCCCGTGGGCGCCAAAGAACGGCTTGCCATCGGCGATGACAGCCGCACCGATGCCGTAGCCCACGTTGATACAAACGAAGCTGTCAATCTGTTGCCCCAGGCCAAAATGCAGTTCGCCAAGAGACATCACCCGCGTGACATTGTCGAACACGACCGGGAACGGGACGTTTCGGCGCAGGTCGTTGATGATGTCGGCATCCCGCCACCCAAAGTCAGGCGAGTACTCAACCACCTGGCGCTTCAGATCGACGAGACCCGCCACGGCCATGCCGATCCCGAGAATCTGGTCCGACGGGATACCGGATCGATCGACAAGATCACGAACCAGAAGTGACGTGCGACTGATGACCTCGTCGTACCCCGCCTCCACGAACGTAGGGATCCGCATCTCGGTGCGGACCTCTGCCTCCAGATTGGCAACGATTCCATCTATGTGGGTCGTTCCCAGGTCGATCCCAATCACATACTTGTCAGAGCCGGAGAAGCGGACAAGCTTTGGTGGACGTCCACCTTCGGAGCTTCCGATCCCCACTTCCTCCACAACTTTCTCAGAGTTGATGAGGCTATCGACTATGCGGGTGATAGTAGGCGCGCTGAGATTGGCTTTCTTCGCGAGTTCTGCACGCGACACAAAATCGGTGCTGCGGATGATGTCGAGAACGCGAATTTTGTTCGATTGGTTGATTGGTGGTACGTTTTGTCTCTGCATTACTTACACTACGTTAGAAAGTATTGTGCCGGTGCATGCAAAATGTCAAGCGAATACTACCTGGTAGGGTTAAACTGACTTTCGCTCTCGATTTATCGATACTTTGTTACTGTTCAAAAGTATGTTGAGCCAAGGCATGCACGATCGTGCAGAAACGCACGTGCATGGAGGCAGATCCTATGGCAACCTTGTTTGGATAAGGAGGTGTAACCGTATGCCGCACCGCATGATGCAAGTTGGGCTTGGCGACTTCGGCCGGCGATGGCTGCATGTAGTGAACTCACATAGCGAGTGGACCTACGCAGCGCTGGCGACACGCAGTGCGCAAACCCGTGCGGAATGTGGTCAACACGTCGGCCTCGCAGACGCGGCACTCTTTGCCTCCGCTGATGACGCGGTGCACAGCGACATCACCGCCGACGCGGCACTGGTTACAACGCCTCACTTTCGCCACCGTCACGATGTAGAACTCTTCCTGGATCAAGGCCTCGATGTGCTGGTTGAGAAGCCGCTCGCCGGAAGCTGGGACGATTGCATCGCGATCCGTGACGCCGCGAGAAACGCAACGGGTAGCCTGATGGTAGGAGAGAACTACCGGTTCGGAGAGGGAGCTCGAATAGCGCAGGAGATCGTGTCAGGCGGCGAGATTGGCAGGCCCGAGTTCCTGAGTCTGGACTACTTTGTTGGACATACGTTTCCGGAGGGAGACTGGCGAAACGACTATCACTACCCGCTTCTGATTGAGAACGCGACGCACCAATTTGATCTCGTCCGATTCATCACAGGCACGGACCCTGAGTCGGTTGTGTGTGGTGCGTTTCCGTCTGCCCGCACACCCCAGTGGGCATTCCCAACAGTCACCGCACAGTTTGCGATGACTGACGGCCTGCGTTTCCAGTTTAACGCAAGCTGGGCCTACACGGAGCTTGGAACGCCATGGGAGGGGAACTGGCGCCTGTACGGAACGAAGGGAGCACTTTCCTGGACGCAGGATAGGATAGAGGTGCATCGAGACGGTGAGGTTCGGACCGTGGACGTTCCTTCGCAGGACTCCGACCACACGTTGAGTGCGACGTTTGACGAGTTCCACGCCGCTCGGACGGAGCGTCGATCGTTCACGACGGGCATTGAAGACAACATGCAGACCGTGGCAATGGTGTTTGGTGCCATCCGATCTCATGAGTCGTCTCAATCAGTATCAATCTCTGAAATGCTCAGTGAGTCGCGGACGGCTCTCGCGACGTGACCGACATGCCAACGAGATCAGCGCTGACTGGATTGCGATTCGAGCAGCAGGGAAAGCGAGACCTCCGCATCGATCTGCTTCGAGGCTTCTGCCTCTTCGCGATGATCGTGAATCACGGCGGGCTTGATTCCCTCTTCCATTTTGTCTCGGGACGTTCGGGGTTTCTCATCACTGCAGCGGACGGATTCTTCTTCCTATCGGGACTCACAGTCGGCATCACATCCGTGGGACGGCCAATAGGCGTCGTTGCACCGCGATTATTAAGGCGGGGATGGGAGATCTACCTCGCGACGCTCGTACTCTCATTTGGATTCGCAGCCCTCGTTATGCTGACCGGCATTGAGCTCTGGGAGGAAGGGCGCATCTTTATCCGCTGGCCGCGTGACTTCACGCAGATGACCATTCGAATTCTGACAATGCGCCGCGTTATTCACGGTTCTGATGTTCTCATCTCATTCGTCTGGTACATGGTCGTCGCACCGCTCGCCGTCTGGGGTCTTGGCGCGGGACGCACGTGGCGAGTTCTGGGAGTGATGACATTCGTCTATGCCATTGCCCAGATCAACCCGGAAGCCACCGATCTCCCGTTCTGGTCGCTGCGTCACCTCGCGTCGACAAGCCCCGTGTTCTTCATTGGCGTTGTCGTTGGGTTTCACCGGGAGCGTCTGGAGGATGCGTGGCGCCGTTTTGGCCTTCGACCCTTGATCGACTGGCTCGTCACCGGGCTCGCAGTCGTAGTGATCGTCATGTTCAGCATGGAATCCGAGCTGCTTGAGATTCTGGTGTTTGAACCATTCGGTATTGAGTGGGAGTTCTCGCCCGTTCACCTGCTCGTCTCCCTTCTCTACTTCCGTGCGTTTTTTCTGTTGGTGACGTGGCTCTGGAAACCGATTCGGACCGCTCTCGGCTGGCTGCTCCTGCCATTGGGCAAAGCATCGCTCATGGCCTTTATGCTGCACCTGCTGCTGATCCCGGCGTTCTGGAACGTTCCTGGCGTCTTCGACGATCCCTCTCTCCTGCTCGCAACCCTCTGGAACACAGTGCTTCTGCTTCTGATCCTGGGCGCCGCACATCTCAGGACCTGGATACTGCGAGAAAACGCTGCCAAGCCACCGGCGGTTGCCTACGCGGTTGCCCACCCAAATCAGGTGCTCGCGCTAACATTCTTTGCCGTCTACCTCGTGGCGGGGATTCTTGTCATTCCGTGAGTGTCACAGATCTGCCAGACGTCCAGAGTAGGTCGCCACATTGATCGTACACTCCTTCCGGTCAAAATAGCCCTGTGGTCCGTAGTAGATGTGCCATAGGTCTTTTCCCAGTGGCAGGAGCTCACCGTCGTGGCCTGGAAGTACATTGTCCGATTGCTTCACCCAATCTGACCCGTTGGTAGAGTTCGCGAGCCGCATCCTACCCTCTGCGCAGTGGGGTCTGACGAAATCACTGTAGAGCATGTACCACCTGCCCTCGTCCTGCACGACGTGAGAGAATTTGTACTGCCCCGGATACGACTCACCCTGTATCCTCACGCGCTCGGCGTGTTCGAACGCAAAGCTTGTTTCGTCCGGCGACGAGACATGGCGGAGCGCATCCGGCTCGAACTGACGATCCCAGTAGTAGGCGTGGTAGACCCCGGTGTCGATGTCCCGCACGACGTGCAGGTCCTCCACGTTCCCCAGATTGCTGATTCTTCCGCGCTTCTCAAAAAGGCGTCCATCCTCGGAGATGGCGAACGCCCAGTCGCAATGATCAGTCGCGCCGCCGCCGTACCACATTTTGAAGATTCCATCCTCGTGTAGAACAAAGGGGTCCCAGGTGCCGTGAAAGTCAAAATCCGAGGGGTCACCCTTCGAGAGCACTGGATTTATGGGATCCTTGTTCCACACTAATCCGTCTGAAGATGTCGCATGTCCTATCTGGAGCGAGTAGTACTCCGCTTCATCCCATTCTGCATCAGACCGTTCCCCCCATGCCTCGTAGTACATGTGGTACTCGTCGCCAACGGTCAGAACGCTCATCGTCCCGAGCGCGCCGGCATCCCAACTTCCCTGTGGGCCAGGGGTTAGTATGGGATTTCCCTTGTACGGCAGCGCGGTTGAGTGCTGGGTCATCCGACGGGAATGCTTCACGATCTACCCGGCAGGGCGATCACCTGCTGTTGTCAGCCGATTCATCTGCTCGTCGGAAAGCGTCACAGTGAGCGAGTGAAGATTCTCCGCAAGTTGCTCTCGGGTGCTCGCCGCTGTCAGTGGGATGATTTGCGGATCACCCTGCATCATCCAGGCAAAGACCACCTGATTCGCGGTGGCACCAACCTCGTCCGCAATCTTCCGGATCGTCCGCAATCGGATCTCACTATCCTGACCGTCATACTGTCTGCTGTACGGTCTGTCATCCCGTGTGTAGGTGCCACCCAGAAGCGCAGAGTAGGCGAGGATCGTTGTGCCAAAGGTTCGCGCGTAGTCCAGGAGCTCGGTGTTCGCATACTCCTGAGGCGGGAAACTCGCTCCGGTCACCGGTCTCAGATACGAGTGACGCTGTTGAATACAGCAGTATTCGGGCAGCCCCTTGCTCGCGCTCGTGTGTCGAGCCTCCGACATTCTCCAGGCCGCGTAATTGCTCGCTCCCACATAGCGAACTTTGCCGGAGCGGACCAGCCTGTCAAACGCCCCGAGCGTCTCCTCCAGCGGGGTGTGCCTGTCATCAATGTGAGCGTAGTAGAGATCGATTGTCTCAACGCCCAGTCGCTTGAGCGATTTCTCGCACTCGCCTTCAATGATGTCCCGCTGCAACGACATTGGAATCTCGCCGTACCCGACGCCAACTTTCGTGGCGAGAAAGATCTTGTCACGGTTCCGACGGTCTCGCATCCATGAACCAATCACGGTCTCACTCTCGCCACCGCTGCCTCCTTCCCAGAAGGCGTAGATATTGGCGGTGTCAAGAAAGGTCCCGCCCGCCTCCGCGTAGTGATCCATCAACTCGTATGACCGTTCTGCATCCTGACAGGAACCGAGCATCATGGTTCCAAGGCAGATGGCACTGACTGACTCACCCGTGTTCCCGAGCTTTACCCTCTTCATGGACGCTCCTCGCGCGACTGGATGGGGGATGGTACCACGCAGGCGACTCTCCCATCGTGCAACTGAGCCCAGGGGAGTGCGTCATCTTCGATATCGTCGTATGTGCCGCACCGCGATCAGAACCGCAGCGGGGTAGTGTTCCAGCAAAGCTGTCTGCGCCGGAACCGGCGCCGATCGAGGAGAGGTGAGCACTATGGAGTATCGGCGACTTGGCAGATCTGGAGTCCAGGTATCACAGTTTTGCCTTGGGACGATGAACCTGGGATCATCGGCCGACGAGGAACTCTCCTTCCGGATGGTCGATTACGCGATGGACCAGGGGGTGAACTTTCTGGACACCGCCAACATGTACGGAGACGGGAAGAGCGAGGAGGTCGTAGGTGCTGCCCTCGCCCGTGACGGGAAACGCGAGAGCGTGGTCCTGGCCACGAAAGTGCATTTTCCAACGAGTGACGATCCCAACGACCGGGGAAACGGTCGGCGGCACATTATCGAACAGTGCGATGCCTCACTCAGGCGACTGAAGACCGACCGCATCGATCTCTACCAGCTCCATCGGGCGGATCCTGAAGTGCCGATTGAGGAGACACTTCTCGCTCTGGAATCTCTCATCCAGGCCGGCAAAGTTCGATACATCGGGACGAGTACGTTTCCTGCCTGGCGACTGGTGGAGTCGATGCACGTCTCAGAGCGTCTTGGCGTGAACAGATTTGTCAGCGAACAGCCACCTTACCATATGCTCGACCGGCAGCTTGAGAAAACGCTCATCCCGGCCGCACAGAGCTACGGCGTGGCGATCATTCCGTGGTCTCCTCTCGCAGGCGGTATGCTCACCGGCAAGTACCAGCGCCCTGAGACGAGCAATCGGCAGAACTCGAACACTGGAGTCGAAACCGGTCGCCTCTCAGGTGAAGATGAGTGGTCCATCTGGCACAGAAAGGACACTGCATTTGACGTTGTGGAACTCATTCAAGGTATCGCGACAGCTCGGGGTGCAAGCGTCACGCAGGTCTCGCTTGCATGGACCGCCCAGCAGCCCGGTATCACGAGTCCTATCATCGGTCCGAGGAACATGGATCAACTGCAGGACTGCCTCGGGGCAACGGACCTTCAGCTGACCGCCGCAGACCTGGAGCAGATCGACGCTCTCGCCCGACCCGGCGAATCAGTCGTCCCGTACATCTGGAGTCCGTGGGTAACACCGGAGAGTTTCAGACCGCATCAGTATCGGTGAACAGCACGCGTGCGCGGATACGGCATGACGCATCACGGAACCGAGCGAGAGTGCGAGACTCGCTGTTTGCATGGTACGGTACCTCACCGTGAAGCTCACGATCGGTACGTGCCAGTTCGCTCCGAGCGATGACCCATCCGCAAACGCAGACTGCGTGCTCAGTTTGATGGACGAGGCGGCCGCAGCCGGCGCGCGTGTTGCTCACCTCCCGAGGCCTGCCTTTCGGGGTACGTCCCGTCGGATCGTGAGTCGAACGAGACCATTGATTGGGAGACGTTACGGTCTGTGACGGCGCAAATAGCAGCTCATGCCGAACGCCTCAAAATCTGGGTGATCCTCGGCTCCGCGCACAGACTCTCTGAACCGAACAAACCACACAACTCGCTGTATGTCATTGCGGACACGGGCGAAATCGTTGACCGATACGATAAGCGGTTCTTGTCTGGAGCACCATCGGAAGATTCTGAAGAGCTTGCCGCGTACACTCCTGGGGATCACCCGGTTGTGTTCACCGTCGATGGCGTACGTTGCGGCACTCTGCTTTGCTACGAGTACAGGTTCCCGGAGCTATACCGAGAGTGCAAGCAACGCGGCGTTGATCTGGTGTTCCACTCCTACAACGCGGCTCACATGTCGCAGGCCGCGATAGACGAAATCAGCTCCCGCATCGGTCATGAGTATGCTCAGCTCAACCGCGGTCCAACCTATCCCGTAAACGTCATGCCGGCGTCCATGATTGCGGCAGCGGCGGCAAACCACGTCTGGATCAGTTGCGCGAACTCGAGCGCTCCGATCAGTTGCTGGGAGAGCTTCGTCGTCCGAGCTGACGGCATCGTCGTTGGCCGTTCACCGCGGCATACAAGACACTGCCTCACGACGATCATTGACCTGGATGCAGATCTGTACGACGGCGCGCACGCATGGAGAGATCGGGCGATGGAAGGTGTGTTCCACAGCGGAACTCTCGTCGAGGACCCAAGGTCTATGGACCGACACTCGCTCTGAAGGATCAGACTGCACATCTCCGCAAATCGTATGCCCATAGCAGAGTCGCTCGCATAGCTTCCGCGAAGGAGCGACCTAGACGTGCGGCGAGATAACCGGTCTTTGCGAGCGGTCGCCTGACTCCTGCATCGCAACGAGTAGATACGCTCCTTTCAAGGACAACGTCTGGCTTTTGCGGCGGACCTCGGAGAACCAATGCCGTTCGAGAATACGACAGGCCTCTTTTCTACTGAGGCGTGCAAGTCTACCCAACGGTCACTTCGAGCCGTGTCACGTACATCTCCTCGTGCAGTCTGTTGTCGATCTCGGTTTCAGACGCGGCTTCGAAGAACAACTCCACCGCCTCGACAAGGTTTGCGCGAGCTTCTTCAACTATGTCGCCTTGGCTCGCGATGTCGAGTTCCGGGCAAATCGAAACGTATCCGTCACCCTCGCGTTCGATCAAAGCTGTGAGTTGGCGTTTCACGCGGTCCTCCGAGTTCCCCGATAGTAACGATTTTGTGCCATGTAGTCGCCGCGACATTGAGGTGCCGGTGGTCCCGATCAACCTATGACCGAGCAAACTAGTGGGTGTCCCGAGGGGATCCCGTACCAAACACCCCCAAGCGTCCATCACAAGGTATGTGAATGGCAGGCTCCTCATTCCGGAGTGCACATCTGTGATGTGTGAGCCGGGTGGGTTGCCGAGATCAAATCACGCTATAGGAACAATGAAACAGAATCGCTAACGAAAGAGGCGCTTCACACGGCGCGAGTCAGGAGCGGCTCTTTTCCGGCACGATTTCGTTCTGCAAAGTGCTCCCAGAGGTCGGGCCAGATCTTTAGGATCCTTCCGTAGATCCTGCTGAGCTCGCGTGCCTGTTCAGCCGACCCGTGTCCGCTCCGAGCCGGGAAGATCGAAGTAGGTTCGCGCAAGCGTTCGTATACGATATCGAGATGCTCGTCGACATCGGCCGCCCATGCCGACGGCTCGCGATTGTAGCGATTGAGCAACTCCTCAAGCCGCTCAGCATAGTCATAGAAGCTGCGCGACCAGAGCTCATGCACAACCGTTTGAAATTCACTGGCAGGGAGAGAGGCGAGTTCCAGCAGCACGTCGCCGAGATACCGCGTACGATCTGCCGGGTCGGTAATGTCACGCGAAGGCCTATTGTGGACGAGGAACGCCATGAGAATGTCTGGATTCGTCGCGTAAAGGGAGAGAAGATCCGCTCTCTCAAAGGGTCGGCGTGGAGGCGCGTTGTGAAACAGCCCGTAGTTGAAGAAGGCTGTCACACTCCGTCGGTCGATGATACGGGTAACGACAGCAAACAGACCGTCAGCATTCCGACCGAACGGCGCCATCGGCGGAAGCAGATTCGTATTGTCCAGGCCGAAATGCATGCCCATCAGGTGCGTTCCCGTCCCGATGCAGTTGCGCTCGGGGATTCGCACGATGTCTCGTGAGTAGCGAATCGACCGATACCTCTCGTCATCCAGGATGTTGAACTCACGGGTGATGCCATCCAGGCCGAGTATCGTGCGCGCGGCGCCCATCCCACCGTCGCCGTACGCACCAGGAGTCGACAGGCGGACCACGCCGGTTCGGACCGATCCGTCCGGACGGCGAGATTCGACCGCGCGTCCGAGAACCCGGCGATGATCGTATGCTATGTCTTGTTCGACCGGCTCCACGGACTCGACCGCGTTTTCCCTCGACGTGTGGTACCGGATATGGACCGGGAGGAACGCGTCATTCCAGCCGAATCCTTCCACGTCGATGGGATGGTACTCTTGATTATCACTGGTACTGGCGCGTTTGATGCGTGCAGGCCGGAAGACGATATCGTCGTCGGTCGAGCAAAACGCTTCTCCAGCATGAGCGAGCAGCATCGCGTTCTGGTTTGCGCCAGGGCCGACGAATCGTTCGATGTTCGCGTCCGGAAGG
>JANQQY010000072.1 GCA_028284845.1 Spirochaetales bacterium | reverse complement strand
TTCCTCGAGAGAACTGGAACGCCCTCCAGTTTGCGATCCGCGGGATCGATTACAAGCTTCGGCGCATTCTGCTTGGTCGCGGCGGGTTTCAGCAGCACGAGCGGTTCGCCGCGCGTCCCGGTACCATGCTCGACCGTACCTCTCGGTTCTATATCGAGAATATTCGCGAGGAGCTCGATGCGCCGGGAGAGTGGTTCTTCGACCGGAGAACTCGGGAGCTGCTCTACTATCCGGAAGACGGAGTCGATATCGGTTCCGCTCTGATCGAAGTACCCCAGTTGCAAGAACTCATTCGTGTGGAAGGTTCTGAAGATGCGCGTTCACATGATGTTACCTTTCGCGGGATTCGGTTCGGCGGCACGACCACCACCTACCTCGGTACCTACGAGCCTGTCTCGTTTGGAGACTGGACCATCGTGCGAAGCGGGGCGCTCGTGTTCAGGCGTGCGGAGCGGTGTCTTGTCGACGATTGCTTCTTTGACGCCTGCGGCGGAAACGCTCTCTTTCTGGACGGCTACAATCACAGGATTACGATTCAGAATTCCCTCATCACGGAGTCCGGTGAGAGCGGTATCGCGATCGTCGGTGAGTCGCTCCTTCGCATGAACGACTCCTACGAATGTGCGTTTTGTGGGACCGTCCATCCGTGGGGGTTTGCCGCGCACCACGATGAGTATCCGCGGGAGTGTACGATCCACAACAACCTCGTTCACGATATTGGAACCTGGGGAAAGCAAACCGCCGCCCTGTTCTTGGCAGTCACCGCGAACAACCGAATATCTCACAACGAGTTCTACAACATCCCTCGCGCGGCGCTCTGCATTCACGACGGCACATTCGGCGGACATCTCATCGAACACAACTACATGCATCACACCTGCCGCGAGACCGATGAGCACGGAACCTTCAACTCCTGGGGACGCGATTCATGGTGGTGCCACGCACAGTCACACGGCGGGCTCTCGCATCCGGCAGGGGATGTTTTTCGCGATGCCCTCTTTGAGACGGTCATTCGCAACAACCGGTTCCTCGACTTTGCCGGATGGTGCATCGATCTCGACGACGGGTCGTCGCACTACGATATCTACAACAACGTTTCCATTGGCGGAGGTATCAAGACTCGAGAGGGTGACTACCGACGAGTACACAATAACGTGGTCTATCTCCCCGCAATC
Source organism: Spirochaetales bacterium (assembly GCA_028284845.1). Taxonomy (GTDB): domain Bacteria; phylum Spirochaetota; class Spirochaetia; order DSM-27196; family SLST01; genus SLST01. The sequence goes on along the minus strand of JANQQY010000072.1, from coordinate 2,344 downwards.
GATAAGCCGACGGCGATCCAGGTCGGGAACGAGGACAACTCAGACGTCTGGTACAATAACATCATCTACGCGCACCACGACTGCATTCACCTGACCCGTCCTCCTGAGCGCAGGCGTGTCGTCAAGCATTGTGATCGTAACATCTACTTCAGCCGCGATGGGGAGTTCCGATCGCGGGGGATGAGCCTTGCCGAGTGGCGGGAGAACGGAATCGACGAGAGCTCCGTCTTTGCTGATCCTGAATTTGTCGACGCGGCCGGCGGGGATTTTCGAGTTCAACGTGGTTCGCCGGCTCGCAAACTCGGCTTCATCGAGTTCCCCCAGGACGAGTTCGGGCTCACTGACTTCCCATCGACGTGGAGGGAGCTCGAGCCTGAGTTTCCAGTGTACGACTACGACACGATGAATCGGACGACGCTAAAGAACATGAGGGGCGAGATCGGTTTTGCTGAGGCGCGATCCGACGGCGCGTTCGTCCTGGATGCGGTCGGCGGGAAGACCGGCGCCTCAGGCGAGTATCGTTGGAGGCTGCCGTATGGGAACGGGGGTTCCTATCTGGTGCGGGTCGTCTACCTCGCGGATGAGCCGGCAGAGTGCGAGCTTCGCGCCTTTGTCGAGTCGATCGGGTCTCAGGAGCTGCGCGGCACCCTGCTGTCAGACTCAAGCGTTACGCAATCGACACTTCCGGCCCACATCTCACTTTCCGGCGAGGCCACCGACGCAGTTGAAATCGCATTCAAGCTCATTGAACCCTCTGCCGGCTTTACTCTCAGCTCGGTTCTTCTGGTGCCAATCACCGCATGAACGAGCCACTCTCCGACGGACGACCGCGGGCGCGCGCCAGTGACCGTGATCAGGGTCATGTCCGGCGGAGGATCGTCGGCAGATATCTCGTCTACTTTCTCAGCGTCTTGCTGGTTGTTCTGGCTCTGAATGTGTTCACCTCTCGAAGAGCCGTGCGATTCATTGAGCAGCAGGCGATGGACAGGAACTCGTTCACGCTCGACCAGTACATCTCGGACGTGGACGATCTGGTGAGGGGTCTCGATGCGATAAGCCTCGAGATTCGCTACAGCTTGAGTCTCTCCTCCTATCTCCAGCTCGAGCATCCGTTTCGTGACACAAATGTTATTCGGACCCTCGAGATGCAGAGTGAACTTCCCCTGCACAACCCGGTTCTCGACAACGTGATCGACTACTTCATCTACTTCCGGCGACTTGGGATCGTCATCTCACCCTCCCGAGTTCTTCCTCCTCGTGACTACTACAGCAATGTTCTCACCGAAGCAGATCGTAGCTATCAAGAATGGACTGCGCTTGCCGACTCGTTTGAGCGTCTTCCCAGGGCCTTTCCCACGCTGACGATCACCTACCGAAACAGCCGTTTTCGCACCGTGCCGTATGCAGGCGACCTGGGAACCTATAGGGCAGATCGGGCCGCGCTCCTCTTCTATATCCGATGGGACCGCCTGGTGCCTCGCGCAGAGATCGACTCCCTTGGAAGCGAGAGCACCTTTACCGTCTTTGAAGGAGACGGGACGCTTCTCATTTCCTACGGCGACCCATCGGTTGAGGGCTCCAGCCCGCAGATCACGGCCTCTCGGATTGAAGGGGAATGGGTCACCACGACCGGACACTCTTCGTACAACGGATGGGTCTACGTGCTTCGGCAGCCGCGCGCCGTCGTCGTCTCAGGCATTCGCCGAATCTCTCTCGTCGTCTACGCTTCGCTGGTGATTGCATTTGTTCTGGGCGTCGCCGTTTCGATCGTACTCGCGCTTCGCAGCGGCCGGCCATGGTTCAGGCTTGTCGAGTTGCTCGGAACCGGATCGATGCTAGACGAATCGGTTCGTGACGACGTCCGCGATCTGCTACAAGAGGAAGTGGCGAGGCTCGTATCGACTCATGTCCAGCTCACGGATGCGCTTGAGGACCAGCGATTGATTGCGAGGGCCTCGCTCTTTGCCAGGCTTCTGGACGGCAGCCTGGTCGGTGCGCGGGACCTGGAATCAGGCATCGATTCCATCGGCATTCGCCTATCTGATGCGCACTACTCAGCCATCGTAATTCTCTTGAACGACATCACTACGAAGCGTGACTCGTCTCAAGCAGACTCCTTTCGTCTCTTGGCTCGACGGTTGGTCAAAGAGTGCATTGGCGAGGACACCTTCCTCTACGATTACTCCGACTCAGAGCTCGTCTTTGTCGACTCGGGTCGTGACTCTGAGATTGACACCTACCGCACTGAACGAGCCGCGAGGATGAGAACCCTCTCGGCTGCCCTCTCCCAGATCGGTACGGCCACGCTCTGTGTCGGCGGCGTCTACCCCAAGGTCGTGGATGT
>JANQQY010000065.1 GCA_028284845.1 Spirochaetales bacterium | reverse complement strand
TCCTCCGACACGATACGCTGACCTCCAGAGCGCAACTCCGGCTCGACGATGGTTGGCGAACGACCCTCAACGGCGGAGATTCGCTCAAGCAGCAATCGGCGCAATCGCCTGCGGACCTCGGAATGTGAATCGCGGTCGATGAGGTTTTCAAGCTCGTAGGGATCGTGGGCAAGATCGTAGAGCGACACCTCGGTGTAGGCGTCTGCGAACTCGGCGGAGGGCATCGCACCGGTCTCTCTCTCGAGATGCGTGACGGCATACTTCCAACGGTGGGTACGGATCGCGCGGCCGGTCTCCGCTTCGCTGATCTGGATAAAGACGTGATCGGTCCACTCCGCGTGAGGGTCGTTCACGAGCGGAAGAGCGCTCGCGCCCTCCATCTCATTGGGCACCGGAAGACCGGCGGCCTCAAGCAGCGTTGGCGGTATGTCCACAATGCTGAACAGGTGTTCGAGGCGTCCCCCGCCGCGGAAACCCGGACCGGTAGCGAAACAGGGTACGCGAACACTTGCATCGTGACAGCTGCGCTTGTACTCGCCGTTACGCGTCTTGAAGTGGTTCCCGTGGTCCGAGATGTAGAGAATGACGGTGTTGTCGAGGATCGAGAGACTTCGTAAGGCATCCTCGACCCTGCCAAGAGCCTCATCGAGCCGCTTCACCATTCCGTAGTAGCCGGGCAAATGACGCGCGCTCGAACCGCCCAGAGCGCGAAGGTCGGGCGGTACCCAAGGATCGAGGTAGGCCTCTTCGTACCCTGTCGGCGCCGGGTAGGAGTCGACGTGATTCTGGTGGTGCGGCTCAAGATAGGAAACAAAGAGGAAGAACGGATTCGCTTGATTCGCATCAAGAAAACGAATGACCTCATCCGTCTGGGCATCAACTCGGTATCCCGGCAGATGATGCTTCTCGCCTTCCTTGTCGTAGAGATTCATGTCGTAGGCATCAGAAGCGAACTCAAGGGTATTGGCCGCCATCCAGTGATCGTAGCCGAGCTGTTCTGCCCGAGGCACCGGCTCACTCTTGGAGAGGTGCCACTTGCCGATGTACCCGGTCGCGTAACCGGCTTCCTGGAACCCAACAGCCAGTCGCGGCTGCGATGGGTCGAGGGCGTATCCGTTCCTCCAGACCCCCGCATTCGTGGCGTAGCGGCCGGTCTGAAGCGTCGCCCGAGCGGGGCCGCAGACAGGCTGGCATGTGAAGGTGTTCGCGAAGTGAGTCCCCTGACGGGCCAAGCGGTCGAAGTTGGGAGTGAGGCCCATCGGGTTGCCGTGAACACCGGTGGTGTCGGCTCGCTGCTGGTCGGTGAAAAAGACTAGAACGTTTGGCCGCATGCTCTCCCCTCGCTGTTTCTAACATGACCAGCTGGATTGAGCAAATCAAGGTGACGCCCAGGGCGCGGACAGGCGGCTCCGGGCGCTCTCCCCGACGCTGAGGCTATCGGGCTAGTTGGCCCAGTAACCGACCGTCGGGGAGAATGCTGCGTTGTTCCCGTCGTCCGAGTCGTCGTCTGCGGTTACGAGAACCTGAACGTAGAACGGACCGTTGTTGGACCAGCTGCCGCCTTGATCGTTGATC
>JANQQY010000060.1 GCA_028284845.1 Spirochaetales bacterium | reverse complement strand
TCGCCATACTCGACAGCTGCGCCTCAGGTGCCTTCACTCGTCTCAAGGGTGGATCGTTCACTCAGCCATTCTTGCTCGACCAAGGATCAGACGTGACGGGACACGCCTTCCTCTCATCCTCCAGCGCAGATGAGGCGAGTCAGGAATCGGACTCACTTGGATCAAGCTTCTTCACGCACTATCTCGTAAGTGGTCTCAGAGGTGCCGCAGACTCGAGCAACGACGACCTTGTCACCTTGGATGAGGTCTATCTCTACGCCCGAGAGGAAACGCTGCGCCGGACGATCAACACTTTTGCCGGACCCCAAAACGCAAGCTTCGACTTTCAGCTCACCGGAACAGGATCACTCGTTCTCACCGACCTGAACACGATCACCTCCTCGATTGTCCTTGACGAATCGATCGGTGGACGGATGTACGTCACCAGCGAGTACGGACCGATCGTTGCCGAGGTCGAGAAGCAGATTGGCGAGGAACTTACCCTTGCGGTTCCTGCAGGTGACTATGTCTTGACGCTACAGGGAGATGACCGCAACTACGAGCACGAACTCTCCGTCGTTCCTAATGGAAGCGAAGCGGTATCGAGCAGAGACTTCCGGGTCGCCTTCTTGGATCGCAACCGCGTCCGCGGGAACGAACCGGCAACGGAACCTATCAGTCTGAGCGTCTTCCCCGGCCTCGAGCTCGTTGCGAACGACCCCTACGAGGTGACGCTCTCCGTCGGACTACTGGTTGGAGACGTCTATCGCGTGCGTGGCGGGCAGCTCAGTTCGATCCTCAGCATCGCGCAGGAGAACGTTACCGGCGTGCAGCTCGGTGGAGCCGGATCTACTGCGGGTGGCAACCTCATTGGAGTTCAGTCGTCCGGAGTCTTTGGCATCGTTGGCGGGAACCTGACAGGCGCTCAAAACTCCGGTGTGTTCAACCGAGTGAACGGTGATGGCGCATATCTCCAGAATGCGGGTCTCTTCAACATTACCAGGGGAACCTTCTCCGGATTACAAACCGCGGGTGCCTTCAACCTTACCGATAGCACCCTGAACGGCGCTCAAGTCTCCGGAATCTTCAACGGTGCGGGGATGGTGAACGGCGCGCAGATCAGCCTCGTAAACGTCGGCGGGGACGTGAATGGTGCGCAAGTCGGTCTTGTGAACATCGGCCGCCGCGTGACAGGCACCCAGATCGGGCTGGTCAACATCTCAAAAGAGATGTACGGCGTACCGATCGGTCTTGTCTCCTTTGTGGAGCACGGCATTCATGATGCGAGCGTATGGTGGGAAGGCGAAGAGCGTACCTTTATCGGCTTCCAGAACGGGAGCAACATCTTCTACACCATCGCATACGCGGGAGTCGACACCAGTGGCGATTGGCAGCAGCTCGAGGGGCTCGGCGTCGGCACCGGAGTTGGATTCCGCATCGAGAGCCGACCTTTCTATGTGGACTTTGACGCCGGGTACAAGCGCTTCTCAACCGGTGCGACGGCGAACCAACGCTTGTCGAACCTTTTTGTCAGCGAGACGGGTGCTGCCTTCCCAACGGCGAGGATCATGGCGGGCATCTCAATTGGAGGCGGGCTCGGATGGTTCATAGGCGCGAGCTTCGACTACTCCGGCCCAGGAACGGTAGATCACATTGGGTACTTCAACGAGGACGCCGACAATGTGTTCGAGGCGGGAAATGCCATGATCTATCCGACGTTTTTCACCGGATTCAAGCTGTAGGATCAGAACTCTTGATAGGCGCGGATCTCGTTGAGCTGTCGAAGTTTTCGAATCGCCTTTTCTTGTAGCTGTCGAACGCGCTCGCGGGTGATCCCGAGTCTGTCACCCGTCTGTTCGAGCGTATAGGGACCTTCTGAGCCGATGCCAAAGCGCATCTTGATGATCTGCTTCTCGCGGTCGGTGAGTGCCTGGAGCGCATCTCGGACCTGATCCTTGATGTTCGCCTGCAATGCGCTCTCAGGAGGTGCAGGCGAATGCTCATCTTCAATCAGATCAGAGAGCCGAGTGGAGTTGTCTTCGTCTACCGTAACGTCGAGGCTTGAGGCGTCTTGCGCAAACCGAGTGACCTCCTCAATACGGGACTCGTCGCATCCCATCCGCGCTGCAATCTCAGAGTTCGAGGGAGTACGACCAAGCTCGGAGGTCAATTGGCGCGCGATGGAGAAACACCGACGAATGGTGGTGAGCATGTGTACCGGAATTCGGATCACCCTACCCTTGTCCGCGAGTGCCTTCACAATGGCCTGACGAATCCACCAGGTCCCATAGGTGCTGAATCGACAACCCTTCTGGTAGTTGAATCGTTCCACGGCCTCGATAAGGCCGATGTTCCCTTCATCAATAAGGTCGGGCAGCCCGAGCCCCTGGTGCTGATAGCGTTTTGCGATCGAGACAACGAGCCGCAGATTTGCGCGGATCATCTCGTGCGTCGCATTGCGCAGCGCCTCCTCCGTTTCACGATACATCTTCCCGGATGCGTTCCCCTCACTCTCAAGCCGACTGACCTCAGCCCGTAATGACGAGATGCGTCTGCCAAGTTCGTGCTCGGCATCAGCGGTCAGGAGGGGGTACTCGGATATCTGCTGCAGATAGAGTGAGAGCGGATCAGTGCCCGCGCCCTCATCTGGTCGGATGTCATTCATCTAGGTCCTCCACAGCTATCAGCGGGGCGCGGTCGCCGGATCAACGGGCCGGTAGTCTCGGTAGACCGTGAAGAGGATCGAGGGTTCTTGGAATATCG
>JANQQY010000054.1 GCA_028284845.1 Spirochaetales bacterium | reverse complement strand
AGCGCGGCCGGCGGCCGGTGAGGATAGCAAACTCGATTGCGATGATTTTTGGCATGTAGGCCGAGTCTACTACGCCTATCGCTTAATGCCGTACTGCCGGACCACTCGACCCTCACCCATCTCGATCACGTAATCGCAGCACGCGTGAATCAGCTCAACGTCGTGTGTGATGATCGCAAGCAGTTCCATATCTCCACGAATGCGTTCGATCAGCTGAGCAAACTGCAACATCCGCCCGTGATCGAGGCCGCTCGTCGGCTCGTCAAAAATGAGAAATCGCTTCTTTAGGTAGATCGCCGTGGCTACGGAGACGCGCTGCTTCTGCCCTCCGGAGAGTGCGAGAGGGTGCTGTTCACAGACTTCGGCGAGCCCGAGATGCCGAAGGAGTTCCATCGCCTCCGTGGAGTCATCCTCGCGGCGGGCCGACTCAAGCTCCTCGAGGACCGACTCGGTGATCAGCTGGTAGTTGACGTCTTGCATAACGACGTAGGTTCGCCTCATGAGCGCGCGTCGCCTGAGGCTTGCGCCGGCGGCACCGATCTCGCCTGAGGCTCGATTGACGCCTGCAAGCGTCATCGCGAGCGTTGTCTTTCCGGAGCCGTTCGGGCCGGTAATCGCCACAACGGTCTGCCTGGGAATCTTCAGATCGGCGATATCAACGGCAATCCGATCACGGTATGAAACCTGAAGGCCTGCAACTCGAACCGCTGCATCGGCAACCGGCGGATCGACGGGCTCCGGCAGCTCAGGGCGTCGAATGCTTCTCAGACCAAGGCGAACCCGCTCGTCGTTCCCCACTGAGAGAAGCTCCTGTGGAGAGAGCTCTCGTTCAATGCGCCCACTATTGATGTAGACAATCCGATCGCAGAGCCCGAGCAGGTAGTAGAGTCGATGCTCCGCGACGACGATCGTTGTTCCGCGTTCCTTCATCGCGCGAAGCATCGAAACAACGACCTCGATCGTCTTGGCATCCAGGTTCGAACTAGGCTCGTCGAGCAGGAGCAGCCGCGGCTGCATCAGCGCGGCGCCGGCAAGGGCGATCCTCTGCTTCTCGCCGCCGGAGAGCCCAAAGATGCTGCGGTCAACCAGATGCCCGATTCCCAGCTCTTCCTTCATCACCTCAAGCCGCTCGAGCATCTCCTCCCGAGGCACGCCATGGTTGCTACAGCCAAAGAGGAGTTCCTCGGTAGTGTTCAGGTTGAAGAACTGAGATTTTGGATTCTGGAAGACGGTGCTCACGGTCGCAGAGAGTTCCTGTACGGTCACATCCTCCAGGCGATGTCCATTAATCTCACACTCGCCGGTAAGCGTGCCGTGGTGATGGTGCGGTACAATACCGTTCATCAATCGGATCAAGGTCGACTTTCCGCATCCGGACGGCCCGGAGAGGAGCACTACCTCTCCCTCTTTGATCTCAAGATCGATTTCCCTCAGCGCTTGCACATCGGACGTGCCATAGGCGAAGCTGACGTTAGCCAATCGAATCACAAGACTACCTACTGCGCGTCAGGAGCGCGGCTACGAGGAGAGCAGCAAGAACAAGAACGAGCCCGACGTCGAGGGCACGAATGCGCGGGTCAGAGACATGGGTGCGATCGTTCTTTAGGCCAAGCCCACGGGTGAGTGCGGCGACGGTGAGCTCCTCACCGGTTCGCACGAGACTAAAGAGGAGGGGCACAAGCAAGTACTCGAGTGCCCGAAAGGGGTTACCTCGGCCAATGCTCCCACGGAGGCGCATGGCGACCCGAATGCTTCGAAACTCCCGACCAATCGTCGGCACAAACCGAAAAAAGACAAGGAGTGGAACCGTCGCGCGAACGGGAATCCGCGTCCGGTGCAGAGCCGCCGACGCCTCACCAATGCTCGTTGTCGACCCAAGGAGGGCGGCATAGATGAGGAACGGCAGGAAGTAGACGATTGGGATCGATATTGCGGCCCAGACCGACTGGACGGCCGGACCGGTCATCTGGAAGAGAGCGTTCCCAAGATAGATAGCACCGTACATCACTCCAACCGCGATCACGACCTTCGGCTTGCGCGATAGAAGAAGCAAGAGAAGGCCGAGGGCAACCATGACCCAGATAAACACCGGCGCCGCAAAGCTGAGCACGATCACGTTCGCAAGGATGAGCATCGCGAATTTGGTTCGAGGATCAAGTGTCATGGTTGGTTGCGCGCTCGCTCTCCGCCTACTTGCTACGCTATGCCGGCTCGCTTGAAGTGCTTGGTAAGCATGCGCTGAGCAATAGAGGCGCTCACGATCGCAGCGATCACCGTACCAATGAGGATGAGTGCGAGGTTGAACGGCGTCGCGAGGGCGAGCACGCCATCTGCGTAGGGCGCGTCGTAGCCGGAGGTGATCGTGAGTTCGCGCATGTAGGCCGGTGCGACCCAGAACGCTCCTACCTGGCCGACGACCCAGAGCGACATCGCCGAATAGCTGGCGGTCAGCCAGCCAAACTTCTTGTACTTGCCAAGGTAGGCGATCAGCTCGGCAAGCATACCAAAGCCAAAGTTCACCGCAGCAATCAGCAGGTTGCCGTAGACCAAGAGCCCGGCAACCACAGCCGTGAGGGTCGCCAAAAAGGTGATCGCGAGCGGCTTCCCCGCCCGAGCAATCAGCAGCATGTAGACCGGGCCCATAAGGAGCGCCCCAATGGGGAGAATCAACAGGAAGAGGAACGGCGTGAAGAGAACCGCTGAAAGAACGATGTAGACGACCAGGTAAACCGCGGAAAAGATACCGATGGTTATCAGGTCTCGAATTTCAAGCTTATCTGCCACAAAAGGCCTCCGAGATCATACTTCGTATGACGTATCAGGGCTTGGAGTGCTTGTCAATGAATGGGAAGCGATTGCAACCGGCGATAGTGCTACACGAGTTAGGAGCGCGACGACGCACCGCCACCTGGACCTCAGTAGATCTCTGCCTTGCAGGTGTGGCAGAGCCCATAGAACTCAAGGAGGTGGCTCGTCGGTTCAATGCCGTACTCGTTGTCGATATCGACGCCGGAGATGTCAACGACGCACTCCGACAGCTCTTCGACGCGTCCGCAGCTGGTGCAGACGAGGTGCGCGTGATGACCATCGTCCGGCACCAAGTAGTAGGCGGGTCCTCGGGAGCCCGCAAACGTTGGCCGAGCGATCCCCAAGCGCACCAGAGTGTCGAGCGCGCGAAAGACCGATGCGCGGCCAATGCGACCGCCAAGTCTGTCAACCTGATGGAGAATTTCAGCCGATGTCAGGTGGCGCTCGGAATGAGCAAGCACTTCGATGATGGTACGTCGAGGGGTCGTGACCCGGAGTGTCGACTCTCGGAGTCTCGCCAGGGCCGACGCGACCGTCTCAGCGGTTGAACCCACGTCACTGTGCACATGAAGACTATACGGCTTCGTGACTGGCGGTGGCCAGCGCTTGACGGCGCGGGAGTTGGTGTCGAGATTATTGAGACTAAGTATCAAATTGAGGGGGATTCATGTCTATACGATACCGGCGGTTCAAGAGACTCATCCGGGGGCTCGTCCTAGGATTGTGGCTGACCACGACCGCGGCATGGGGCGCGGGTACGACCGAACCTGGTGACGCAAGAGCTACTCAGAGCGGAGGCGCTGCAAGCGCCGTACCGGGGAGCAACATCACATTCGGATGTGTGGAGACGTACGATCCAAACGTCGACTACTTTCCGGACAAGATCTCGGTGGAAGAGGCAGGAGACTTCGAGATTTACTACGAGAACAACTACAAGGTCCTGACCGTACGGACCGACCTCCGGACACCGGGGATGAGCGCGCAGCGCGTGGTAATGGTCCAGTGCGGGACACCGGTGCCGGAGTTGACCGGAGAGCTTGAGGGTGCAACGGTCCTCCAAGTGCCGGTCGAGACCATTGGCCTGACCAGGAACGACGATCTTGCCTCCGCCGTTGCCCTTGGAGTTGACGATCGGATCGTCACTCACGGGTTCCCGCGAGTCTTCCCAGTCGACATTCAGGCGCGCATCGACTCCGGAGAGATCGCGCCAAACGGCGGCGCGTTTGGACTCCAGAACGCGGATTACGAGACGATCGCCGCACGCGCGCCGGACGCGATGCTCGCGCTTCTTGGCAATGAGGCAGGACTCGCAGGCGTAGAGCGACTCGCAGAGCTCGGCATTCCTACCGTGCCAACGCTGACCTCGGTCTCGACAACGGTGCTCGGGCGGGCGGAATGGGCGAAAGTGATTGCACTCCCCTTCAACATGGAGGCCGAGGCGAACGAACTCCTGGGAGGCGTCCTCGACACCTACCGCGAGCTTGCAACTCAAGCGCGATCACAGCCCAACAAGCCAACGGCGATCTTTGCGCAGTGCGGTACCAACGGCGAGTGTACCGTTGCCCGAGCTGGGTGGCAGGCCCAGATCATGGAGGACGCGGGACTTGTCAACGTTCTCGCCGATCCAACCGCCGCGCCGCGACTCGACCGGATGTCGATCGAGCAGGTGTTTGAATTGGGAGCAGAGGCCGACTGGATTCTGGCGTTCAGCTTCCCGGGACCAAAGTACACCGGTCCTCTGATGGCGGAGTTTAAGGCGTTTCAGACGAATCAGATCATCGCAAACGACGCCGAAGGTGTAAGCGTACGCGACGGAGTGTACGAGTACTTCTTCTCGGGAGCGCTACGACCGGACCTTCTGCTTCAGGACATTGTTGCTCAGGTCTATCCTGAACTGGTTCCAGATCACACGATCACCTATATGGGCATCAGCCCCTTCCCCGGGCAGTAGTCCACGGTCCGCTGACAATGAAGCAGCCCGGAAACCGCGAGTTCAGCGCGGCGATGGGAAATGATGCCTCCGGCCTTGGGGCCGGAGGGGTTGCCGCGGCCTTTCTCGTCCTGAGCCTGCTCGCAGCCGGCACCTTTCTCGTTTCTCTTGGCCTGGGATCGGTCTTTATCCCGCCCCGGTCGGTCTTTCTCATCCTGCTTGGCCGTCAGGTGGAAAGCCAAACGTGGGGACCGATCATCTCGCAGCTTCGCATGCCGCGAGCGATCACCGCGGTTCTTGTTGGCGCATCGCTCGGGATTGCAGGCCTTCAGATGCAAACCCTCTTCAAGAATGGATTGGCGGATCCCTTTATTCTTGGTGTCTCCTCCGGGGCAGGTCTTGGCGTAGGCTTCGTCATTCTCTCCGCAGGAGTCACAGCGTCGGGTGGCCTCCTGATCGGTACGGGACTTGAAGGCAACGTTCGTGTTGTCGTCGCGGCGAGCCTGGGTGCGCTGCTGGTACTTGCGG
>JANQQY010000042.1 GCA_028284845.1 Spirochaetales bacterium | reverse complement strand
CCGGAGAAGAACCAATCCTTCAGGTTCGCCTCGTTCCACACTTCGAAGTACCAGCTACGAACCTCTTCCAGACCGTACCGGCCAATGCAGTGGCGTGCGAGTTCGGCGACAAGCTCACCCCAGCTCCCATAGCTCCGGGGCGGCGACATCCTGCCCTTCCACCAGAAGATCGCCTTCTCGTCAGTTGCGAGGGCGGACGGCATAAATGCCAGCTCGACGAAGGGGCGAATGCCGCAGTCAAGAAGGAAGTCAAAGAGGTCATCCACGTAGAGCCAGTTGTAGAGCGGAGCCCCATCTGTGGCCTCCGAATAGACCATCATCTCGTCCATGAAGAGCCCATGAAACCTGATGTAGTCAAAGCCGATCTCACGCTGGACACGGCGCAGCTGATCTCTCCACGAGTCCCGGAGCCCTTCGTGGGCGCGGCCGGCACAGATCAACCGCTGCCAGGGCCTACGAAGCTTCTTCGCGTGAGTAATGCTCCGGGCCAGATCGATCTGAACCTGCTCTCGGACATCGGAAACGATCATCGATCGGCTCCAACGACGCGAAGCCTCGCCCCGGACCGATCAGCGCCCGTTTCCTCGATTCGATTCCCGCGAAGCCGGTACGAGAAGTGTCGCCCCTCCACTCGGAGATCAAGTACCGCCTCCTCGCCTTCACGTCCCGGGTACCCAACGACCGACTCGATGGGGAGAATCGTATTCTCCGTGCGGGTGCGCGGCGTCGTGTACGGGATCAGCGCACCGGCTCTGGCGAAGATGGGAATCCGTTCGAGTTCAACATCCAGCGTGATCCACTCACCGGCTGAGGTCCACGGCGCGCCGGTCCAGTAGTCGTACCAGGTGCCCTTGGGGAGGTAGACGCGACGCCGACGACTCTGGTGGATGGGTTCGAGAACCGGAGCGACCAGCAACGCGTCTCCCAGCATGTACTGATCCTCAATGATCCAGGTCATCTCGTCGTCAGGGAACTCGAGCAGCATGGCACGGACCACCGGCTTCCCGGTCGCAGACGCCTGATTGGCGCAGTGAAGAAGGTAGGGGAGGAGCGTATACCGAAGGCGCACGAACTCCTGGAATACCGTGTTCGCGCGTTCGCCGAATGACCATGGCTCACGGCTGTTCGTATCCCCGTTCCCGTGGGTTCTCGAGTGCGAGCTCAACAGACCGAACTGAGCCCATCGCACGTAGAGTTCGGCGCTTGGCCTTCCAATAAACCCGCCAATGTCGTGGGAAAAGAAGGGAATCCCGGAGAGTCCGATGCTGAGCGCAGCTCGAAGCGTTCCGCGCAGGCCCGCCCACGAACACTGACTATCGCCTCCCCAATGCACGGGATACCTCTGGCTCCCCGCGGTGCCGCTTCGCGCCCAGACGATCCACTCACCACTTGCACGATGAGTCGCTTCCGCAATCGCTCGCGTGTAGATCAGCGAGTAGAGATTATGGACACGACTGCCCGGCATGCCGGCATAGTGCGCATTGTCCGGTACGCCCTCACCAAAATCGACCTTGATCGCAGAGGCGCCGCCCTGGATGAGGCGCTCGATCTGGGCTGCATACCACGACGAGGCATCTGGGTTCGTGAAGTCGATGATCTGGTCGTCGATCCAACTCCCAACGGAATCTTCCGGGTAGGAGAACGAATCACCGTCCAATCCGGTGACCAGGTAGCCGTTGGCTCTTGCCTGCTTGAAGTTCTCATTGTCCTCACGTGGAGGAATGAAGTTGTACTGCCAGAGGCTCACCCGGACTCCTCGTTTCCGCAGCGCTGCAAGATGAGCTTCCGGGTCGGAAAATCGATCGGGACTGAATCTGAGGTCACAGTTCCAGTCTTCCTTGAACCACGCCGTATCAAGGTGAACGACGTCGAACGGCAAGCCTCGACGGTCGGCTTCCGCCACGACCTCGTCGACGACGTCCCAGCTCACGTAGCTGTTTCGACTCAGCCAGAGTCCAAACGACCAGACAGGCGGCACAGGAGCGAACCCCGTGAGTTCGGAGTACCGGCGGAGAATCGTCGCCGGATCAGGTCCGTAGATGACGAAGTAGTCGATCTGCTCGTCGGCAATGGCGATATCGAGTGCGGTGAGATCGTCAACACCTATCCCCCACTCCGGGTTGGCAGAGGAGTTGAGGAAAAGACCATATCCAGCGGATGAGATGTAGAACGGAACGTTGATGTAGGTCCGTTTGCTGCTTGTCCCAATCGCATCCTTGTTGCGAAAGTCGACCGGTCTGCCGTTTCGCCGGACCCCGTCAAATCGCTCACCAAGTCCCACAAAGTGTTCGCCATCGCGAATCTCAATCGACTCGCAGAACGCCACACTCGGACTCGAGGAGGCGTCCGGCGCCACGGCAATCCCCATGTCCCAGACGTCGCTCGTGAACAGATCTCGCTTCTTCTGGCCAAAGATCTCAGATCCTTCACGGTCCAGGATCGAGATTCGAAACGGGTCGTGGGTTACACAGATCGATGTTTCGCCCGTATCCGGCGTGATGCGCGTGGCGCTTGTTGAGTGTCCGTCCGTGTCGGTGACGGTGTCAGAAGACACAGATGCCAGCAGGGACGATTTCTGTCTGGAGATAAGCATACGATCGGCGTCTGCAATACCGGCATAAGGGTCGGCAAGGCCATCGGAGCCGCAGCGAACACGAACCACGTCGCGATCGTGATACCCGACTTCGCAGACAAGCGGACTCTCACTCTCGCCCGCCGTGAACTGGTACATTTGCGTTTCATGCGTCTGGACGAACCGATTCTCATATGCTCTGACGCCAACCTCAAAGGCCGCGCCCGCGGCCTGCGGCGCGGCTCTCAGGACACTCTCGACTCGTACATGGCGTGCTCCGTCGAGCCGACGCAAGGTTCGAGGCCCCGAATAGAGAGGAGACATCGTGCTTGCGTGATCCCCCGTGTCGATCCTCTGAGGAAACTTCGCTGCCAGTCGCAGTTCACTACTCGACATTCCGTCCTACGTACGCCATATTGACGTACGTAGGACATCTTAGGGAGTGATGGGAGGTTCGTCAAGGAGAACTTGCTTCCCAATCAAATCCGTGGACGCTACGATTGCTTGGTATGGGGCCGATCACGCAGCAGGAGATTGCACAGGCGTTAGGAATCTCGCTGAAGACCGTTCAACGGGCGTTTAATCAACCTGGCTCCGTCTCCCCAATCCAGCGCGATCGGATCATGGAGTTTGCTCTCAAGAACGGATACACGCCAAATCGGAGTGCACGAGCTCTCCAAGGCCGAAACCGGCGGCGGATCGCCATTCTGACGATGGACACGCCCCGGTCGTTCTGGGCCGATGTCGCCTCCGGCGCAGAGGTGGCCGCGCACCAGATCGCACATCTGGGATTCGACGTGGTCTACAAGCGGGCGGGATCCTACGAGGCTATGATGCGTCACTTGCGAGCAATCGCCCGCGACGGCGTGGACTGCATCGCCCTCGTCAATCACACGGGCATGGAGATGGAGCGGATCGTGAGCTGGGTGAAGCGACACGAGATCCCGTTTGCAGCGCTCAACGCGGATTTTCTTGATGCAGATCGGATCTGCTACCTGGGCCCTGAACACCGACAGCAGGGCGAGCTCGCCGGCGAGGTGATCGGCAACCTTCTCCGTGAGGGTGGCACCGTTGCTTTGTTCACCATTCAGTTCGACGAGGGCTCGTTCATGCCGGGCGCGGACATCCTGCGACAGCGGCGCGACGGCGCCGTCTCTGTGCTTTCGCGGTTGCCGGGAGTCGAGATCCATGAGGTGGTCGTTCGGAAGGACGGCGAGGTCCCGAACACGCGCACGATCATCGACCAGCTGCGCTCAGTTCCCGCGGAGAAGGGAGTCATCTTCTGGATCCCACCCTTTACAGACTACTTTGTTGAGCTTCTCAACAGCTCCGACCCGTCAGAGATGCCTGACGTGGTTGGGTTTGACCTTTCACCTGAGATCACCGGATTCCTTCAGTCCGGCAGGGTCACTGCGGAGATCTATCAAAACCCCACGCTCCAGGGCTACGGGATCGTGAAACTCATGGAGACATACGTTGAGTCCGGGCAGCGACCTCCACGCGATCGATACATCATAACGCCTCAAGTTATCTTCAGAAGCAACGTTGACCAGCGGAACAACTTTGACATCATTGGAGAGATCTCAAAGCCACTCATTGCCCCACAAATATGATCCGGCTCCCCAACTGATCCGCCGGACCTATGCGAGTTACTCCGGAGTGTCGTAACGCACCGGTGGCGTCGATCCCTGTGGCCACTCGAGGGGTTTCGTCCACGCGGGGTCTACCCGTTGATGTCGGATTGTCGGGAACATCTCAGCGATCCAGAACCGAAAGAGGCCCCTACCCGGAACAGGCAGATCCCAGGATATCTCACGGTGGAGCCTGGGAATGTTGTAAAACGGGACGCTCGCGTACATGTGGTGCTCTATGTGGTAGTTCATATTCCAGTAGAGGAATCGCACGAGAGGCCGCGGCACGAATGTCCTGCAGCTGAGCCTCCAATCGGGGACATCAGACTCCATGCCTACGTGCTGTGGCAGTCCGGCGAGCAGATTGAGCCACTGCGCGGTGAACACACCGCCCGTGACGAGAAGAATCACAATCCAGTAACCCGAGAGGATTCCAAACGTGATGATTCCCGCGTGGAAGAGCAAGATGACTCGCGCAAGCCAGAAGAGTCGTCGTCGGCTCCTCTGATCTTTCTCCGGGAAAATGAACTCCTCCCACTCCCCTTTGATTCGGCCAAGAGCGTGTCGAGTGGTCATTGCCAGCGTTCGCACAAAGGTCGGACCGTTGAAGGTCAGAAGCCACAACCAACGCCGCGCAGGTACGATGTGTGGCAGAATCACCTCGTAGTCATGGTTGTGATGGACCGTCAGCTGGTGGTGCTTCATATGGCTGTGGCGGAAGTGAATGTAGTTGCCCCAGGTCAGGAGACCGTAGACGAACATAACGACCTCGTTTATCCATCGCGATCGAAAGACATTCCGGTGGCTCAGTTCGTGACCACCACCCGCGTAGCCAATAAAGGTGTAGAAGGTGCAATGCACCCAGACTAGGGTTGCCGTCACAGGCCACGGCCAATTGACAAACGAGTAGAGGGCGAGCGACATCGTGAGTGCGGTGAGCCCGAGTTGCGCGAACACATGAAGGAGCGGCTTCCAATTGCTCCTTGCAGTGAGTGCCTTGAGTCGATCCCTCGGGATCGGGGTTCGGTACCAGTCGATCTTGATGTGTTCAATCATTGGAGCCTCCGTACGTGATCCGCAATCGTCCTCAGCTTCCCGACAGTTATTTGCGGAGGCAGGGAGTCGGCGTTTGCCAGCACCAACCGACCACCACCGTTCTCCGCGAGCACGCTCTCTACGTAGGCCGGCAGCTCCTCTTCCGTGAGATCTATCATTTTCACCGGCTCCATCCCGCCAACGACGCCAAATGACCCGCCACAGCGGTCACGCACCTCGCGGAGCGAGACGTCGCCGGTCTGCGGCGGCGAGAGGCTCTCGACGCCCCAAATCCCCTGACTGGAAATGGCATCAAGGATTCCGCTCAGATGACCGCACGCGTGCTGGACGTAGCGCTTCCCCGTCCGGCTGAGGATCGCCTGCCAATCGCCAATCTCCGGGGCGATGTAGGTGGAGTACATCTCAGGAGAGTAGTTCTGCGTGCTGGAGTCTTCAAAGGTCAGGAAGTAGTCGTACTCATCGAGCTCAGATGAGAGTTCAACCGCCTCACGATTACGCTCGCACATCGGCTTGAGAACGGCGTCGACAATCTCCGGGCGATCAAAAAGATCATAGGTCAGCTGCTCCGTTCCAACCCAGTGTTCAACGAGTTGCTGGAATGCGGTCTTCAGGAGTCCGGGGTGGCGGGTATGAATGGGAATACCGAGCGACACCCCCTCGCTTCCATCTGCGGCGAGATGCTCGCGCGCACGCGACGGATCTACGATGAGCCTCGTGTGCTCCTCAATCCAGGCGAGGATCTTGTAATGATCTGGATCCGTGACCGCGTGACGGGTGAGGTACCGGGTGTTTCCCTCAACACTCTCCGCGTACTCTTCTGAGAGAGAGCCGACGGGAGTCTCATACACTACCTTCGTCCAACCATTGCGGCGCGAGACGTTGACTTCAAGGCCGGGCGTCTGGTGATCAATCGCCGATGGCGCACCACGCCAGAGCATGTCTGCGCCGATCTCCCGGAGAAACGCGCGGCGCCCGCGGGATCGAACCGGTTCCGGCTGCGCCTCCCAGAAGTAGGCGAGAAACGGCGCAAACGGAGGATGATCGTATGGATCACCACTCATCGCCGCGATCAGACGCTCTTTGCTTGTCATTTGGGGCGCGCGAGAATCCCCGGCGTTCATAAGCGCCACAATGACCTACGTGGGACAACGTGTCAAGCCTGAATGCCGGTTCTGAGACTCGGCCCCTGAATTGCTAGTCCGCGCCGAGTCCCAGAGCGCTCAAATGGACATCGTCCTTCGCAATCGTCGGCTTATCTTCGTCGGTTGTCTGTGATTCGTCGGCAGCTTCGACCTTAAAGAAGGTCAGTTCGCTGACGATCGCATCGACCATCTCCTTGTTCGTCTCGCTCGTTGAGGAGACGCTTTCCACAACGCCACGAATCTCGGAGGAGCTCGACGCGATCTCTGAGACCAGCGTCTTGCTTCGATCGCTCGACGACTTGAGCTTGATCATCTCGTCACGTACCCGAGCGCTACCGATTGTGATCTCTGAGGCGGCGGTCTTTATGGTCTCCGTCAGGTTGGTCATGTTGGCGAGGGCGGTGAGCACCTGCTGCGATCCCGCGCTCTGTTCGGTCATTGCATTCGTGATCTCGGTGTTTCTCGCGGAGACCGACTTGACCGCCTCGTTGATCGACTCGAAGCTCGAGAGCGCCTCGCCGGAACTGACGACGATTGCGTCGATCAGAGATTGGACCGAAGCGAGCATTGCAGAGATCTCCTGGCTCTGGACGCTGGAGGACTCGGCAAGCTTCCGGATCTCATCGGCAACGACGCTGAACCCCCTACCCGCGTCGCCGGCGTGGGCGGCCTCAATGGCCGCATTCATCGCAAGCAGGTTGGTCTGTGCTGCGATCCCGCTAACGATCGAGTTTGTCTCGCGCAGGCGCTGGGATTGCTCGGCAACCTGCTTGATCTGTTCATTACTCTCAGTGATCTTCTCGTAGCCACCGGAACTCTGGGTGAGGAGCTCCTGGGCCGATTCGGCAACGCGCTGCATGTTAGATGAAACGCTGTTGATGGAGGAGACCATCTCCTGGACCGCGCTTGAGGACTCCACGACCTGACTCGATTGATCAACGATGATCCCGTTGAGAGACACAATGTTCTCAGAGATCTCCGTGATCGCCGTGGTCACTTCTTCCATGCTGACACTCTGCGCGGAGATCTGAGTGTCAACCTCTTCCAATCGCATCGAGATGCCGCTCACCGACTCGCTCGACCTGCGGGCGCTCAGGGAGAGCGAGGAGGCCTGATCGCCAACGGCCATCGATCGGCTCTTGATCTCCGAGATAATCGACGAGAGGTTTGCAGACATCTCCTTCATCGCTTCGTAGGCGCCACCGCTCGTGCTATCAAAGACAAGCTGCAGATCACCCGAGGCGACCTTTTCTGAGATGTCTCTGATCTCATCCGGTTCAGCGCCGAGAGAGCGTGCGACGTTACGTGAGACAAGAAGCGAAAGCGTTCCGCCAATACCAACGGCAAGAACCAGCGCCAGAATCAGGGTTATGCGGGCTCGGCTCTGCTGGGCATCCGCCTCGCTCGTTCTGATCTCGAGCAAATCCGCCTCAATACCAACAAAGGTCGCGATCTCTGCTCGGATCGCGTCCATAAAGACCTTGCCGCGATTGTCCGCCATCACGTCATTCAGATCATCACGCGTCTGATAGGTAGCGGCCTCACGGGCATCCGCAATCTGCACTTCCGCGTATTCAGTGATCCACGCATTCGCACGAGTCGAAACAGTTGCTGAGCCGAGCGCGGCGAGATTGGCTGCAATCGTTCCACGACCCGCATCGTAGGGCTCGAGGAAGACCTCATCACGGGCCGCGAGGAAACCGCGGAGCCCGGTCTCCATGTTGATCATGTCTTCAAGAACGCGCCGCGCCGCGAGGGAGCCCCCAAACACGTCGAGCCCTTCTCGGGTTGAGTCCATGAGCGCCTTTCCGGCGCCTGAAGTAAGGCGTCCGAGGATGCGATCGTTGATCACGTCGAATTGATTGATCTCTCTCCGGATTCCAATGTAGAGCGACGCGGCCTGCGCGTCCCACTCTTGGGCCTGCTGATCGATTCCTTGGAGGCGCTCCACCTGCGGAGGGTTATCGCTCACCGTTGTCTGAAGCTCGGCCATGAGCGTCGCGAATTCAATCTTCCCGGCGTCGTACGGTTCGAGGAACTCCTCCCTGCCGGTGGCAAGGAAACCGCGCATGCCGGTCTCTTGATCGATCATGAGCGCAAGAAGACGCTCGCCTTGTCCAATGACCCGGTAGGTGTGCTCGACCCACCCTCGACTCTCAGCAACTGCATTGAGCGACCCGCTCATCACAAAACTCACGGCAACAAACACAAGAATCGTTGCCAGACTTACGGAGAGTATCCGCAAGCGAAGACTCATAGGACCTCCAATTCGCAAACATTAGCCTTTCAGTCATAGTGTATTCGGTCAATGGACCGACGAGATTTTTGACGTATTTTTAACATTGGACACCCGTCTCTCGCCCAGACCCTGCACCGAGCACGCCTCGACATATGCGCCAGATGCCCACGGTCGCCTCCCTAGACGATCTTCGGTACGATCAACCAATGCGGATTGCCATCATCGCGGATGCCCACGGAAACTTCGCTGCGCTCGAAGCGGTTCTTGAATCAGCTGTCTCGCACTCGGTCGACGCAATCATCGCAGCGGGGGACATGGTGAACCCGTTTCCGGGATCGAAGCTCATCTGGGACAAACTGCGCGAATCCTCAATCGAATACCTGCGAGGCAACCAGGAAGAGTTTCTGGCGTTTTATGAGGAGGCAACGGACGACGATCCGCTCCGCGCATCACCAAGATTCATGCCGATTCAGTACGCGGCGAGCCTCTTTACGTCCGACGAGCTCCGAGAGATGGGCACCCCTCCGCTGACCCGATCTGTTGGTGAGCCGGATGCGGGAGGCCTCCTGGTCTGTCACGCCTCGCCGTTTGACCCGTGGCGAAGCATTGCAAGCGAGGTGGATCACTCGCTTGAGGCTCAGTTCAGGAGGGTTCGGCAATCGACGATCGTGGCTGCGCACCTGCACAAGCCGTGGAGGGGTGAGTGGCAGGGGAAACGTCTCGCGCTCTGCGGGAGCCTCGGGATACCGATGGAGGGCGACACCGATGCCTGCTACATGATCGCGGAGGAGCTGTCGAACGGCTGGCGACTGACGGATGTCCGCGTTGGCTACGATCGCCGGTTGACTATCGAGACGCTGTGTGAGGCGGAGTTTGCCACGAAGGCAGGACCAATCGGTTGGCTCCTGCTTGCCGACTATCTCCACGGAGAGCGACACCTCATGGCGTTCTTCTCGCACGCCCCTCATGTGACATCCCTATCTACCTATGACGAGTACGCAGTCTCGGTCCGCTCCTACCTCGTGAGTGCCGGAATTCTGGAGACGATGCAAAAGACCTTTCAGTTCTCGTTCTGATCCGATTGCTCGCCAAACAACGAGTAGAGGGCGAGTCCTACCCCAAGACGCGTCGAGCGGCTGTCGGCTCCCCAGGCGAGACGATCGACCTGCAGGTAGAAGAGGCCGACGGTGAGGCGGGCTCCAAGCTCAAACTTGTGGGCAATCCCGATACTGTTCGTCGCGGTCAGATCTATAAAGGTTGCGAAGTTGTAGCCAACGTGGCCCTGAAGATGGAACTCCCCAAATGAGGCGCGAACAAATCCACGGCCGGGAATGTCCAGGAGCGGCGTGAACTGACTCTCCCCGTCATCATCACTACTCGCGAAAAAGAAAAGGCCTATTTCGGCACCGGCCGAAATCGGACCGGCGATTGGGATCGTGGCATCCAGAAACCCGCCGGCGCGTAAAGCGGTCAGCGCGTTGAGCAAGGTGCCGATCCCGTCGGCAAGAACGTTGCCGGTATCAGCAGCAAGGTTGTCACCCCATTCGTAGGTCGCTCCGAGCCCAGCATCCATCTCCACCTCGATTGCGGTCGCACCGACCGCGATCAGAGCGAGTATCGCCATCACAATCCCAGCACGTCTCATTATCTCTCCGTCGGACTTGAGATACGATGCTCCGGAACGGGTTCACCGGGAATGAGAGATCGTTCCTTTCGACTCTGCACCTCGGCAATGCCTCGCACGGAGTGATCCACGACCTTTGTCACGGTCTCCACCAGAGCGTCCGGCTCTACCGTCGCACGAAGGTTGATGGTCAGACCAGCCCTTGCGGCAGGGTTGTTGCCCTCTCTGGCCACGTCGGCCTGAATCACGCCGGAGACCACACTCACCTTAATGCTCCCGGAATCTGTCGTGATGACGAGTTTTCCGTGAATCAGATCGCCTCCTACCTCACCGGAGATGGCCATGGCGAGGTCAAGCACCAGAGCCTCAGGATCAAGGGAGTCTGCTGAGGCCGCGGCGAGCTCAATGTGGCCGTTGTACCAGCCCATCTCCGCCTCTGCGGCGGCATAGACCTCGTAGTCTATCTCTACCGACTTCGGAAGCTCGACCGGCTCGTTTCGCAGGACGACCTCCGCGATGGAGTCGATCCCGCCTCCGGTTCTCGCGGAGCACTCAAGGATCGCGGCGGAGGCGTTTACTCCACGAAGATAGGCCCTCGCCTCTTTGAGGCGCTCGGCTGAGATGGCATCGGTCTTTGAGAGGATGAGATGCCCCGCCTCAGCGATCTGATGCGCGAGCAGTACCTCGCGGGGAGTGATAGGAGCGCGGAGCGAGAGCTCCTGATACTCGCCGGCGAGTCTCGGGGCGTCTGCGAGCACAAAATAGGCGCCAAGATCAACTATGCCCTGATGGTAGAGCGCAAGCGGAGTCAGCACCGTGGGCACAAGATCGGTGCAACTACCAACCGGCTCTGCGATGATGTAGTCAGGCTCAACTCGGTTCGCAATCTCGTCCAGATTCTCCACGAAGCTTGTGAAGTTGCAGCAGAAACATCCGTTTTGCACCTCGCCCGCCGCGAGACCCTCGGCATCCGCAAACTCAGTATCAACAAGAAGGTCGCCCTGATCGTTGGTGACAACACCGACTGCCTTGCCGGCAGCCCGGAGGCG
Organism: Spirochaetales bacterium; assembly: GCA_028284845.1. Taxonomy (GTDB): domain Bacteria; phylum Spirochaetota; class Spirochaetia; order DSM-27196; family SLST01; genus SLST01. The sequence continues at coordinate 2,705 of JANQQY010000042.1, read as the reverse complement.
CTTCGCGAGTGCGATCATCAGGGTTGTCTTTCCGCTTCCAAGGAAGCCGCCAAGAAGGATCAATCGTGGACGTGGCATCTCTATTCCTCCATTTCAAGGACGCGGAGGCGCCAGAGATCGGCAACCTCTCCGGCGTGCTCCGGCGCACAGATCACAACGAGACCGGGACGGGCGCCCGCCGGGGGTGATTGCTCTACCCATTCGGTCCGACCGCTGTTATCGGAGACAAAGAACCAGGCGCCGTCGACCTTGAGCCAGCCTTTGATGCGATAGGTCAGTGGAAGCGCCTGCGAGAGGAAGCGCTCCACGCTCGTTCGAGCGGGCCCTTCCGGTTGCGAGCCATCAAGATGAAGCGCGGCCGGCCGAGCCTCCGGCACGGTGCATGAGACAAGATCGCCGGCAAGGTCGCGGCTTCCACCGTCCCAGAGCTCTGAGGGCGGAACCTTGCCGTGAGAGGCGCGGACGCAGCGCACCGAAGGGTTGGCCGCGCGAGCGGCGGCCTCTGCTTCGGCGATCTGCTCGTCGGTAGCCAGATCGGCCTTGTTCAAGATGACGAGGTCGGCGGCCTCAAGCTGTCGCGTGACAGCGGGAAGCGTCCCAACGATCTTCGCGAACCGATTGGTATCTACAAGGCAGACAACTTTCACAACGTTGTAGTCGCCGGCGAGCCGGTTCTCCCGCAGCAGCCGCGTCAATCCGGAGGGGTCCGACATGCCGCTCGCCTCAACGATCAACCGTTCGGGACGCTTGGCCTCCGGCATGCGGGCAAACATTCGAAGGCCGGTGACAAATGACGCGCTCTTACAGGTGCAAAAGATCGAGCCGTCAGATACTTCGAACACGGCAAGATCGGGTGACGAGTGCACCAGGGCACCGTCCACGCCGATCGTGCCAAACTCATTCATAAGAATGCCGACGCGGCGCTCCGAGGAAGCAGCCGCGTCAAGCACTTGGTTGAGAAGGGTCGTCTTGCCTGCTCCCAGGAACCCGGTGAGCAGGACAAGATCGATCGGTCTGTGCATATCTTACTGTACGGTTTCCTTGACCGCGGCTGCCAGTTCGTCTTTGTTCGGGATGATGGAGACAAACTTGGCCTCGCCGTTGATCGCAATGGTCGGCAGGTTTGCAACGCCCATCTTGCCAAGCCGCGCGATGTTTTCCGGCTGCGTGATCTTGTGCTCCACAACCTTCACCTTGCCCGGGAACTCCGCTTCCATCAGATCGGCCGCTGCCTTCATGTATCCGCACGCCGCGCACGTTGCACTGTCGATGGTGAGGACCTCAATCAACGTGTGATCTAGATTCTTGTAGTCGGGCATCTCTACCTCAATACCCGAGTCCTGCTTCTCGTAGCCAGCCACGAGCTTGCGCGCCGCCTCCGGGTCCTGAACTGCCAGCGTAACGCCAATCACATTCTCAGCCGGAACGCCGTACGGCATGTCACACCCGGGCGCGAGGATAAAGTTCTTTGTTCCCATCGCGTCGATCTTCTCGAGCGCTGCCTTCTGCGAATCCATCTGGTTCCCAAGGAGCATGACGACGGTGAGCTGAATGTTGCCGCTGATCACGAGGTTGTACTTGTCCGTGATCTGCTTGGCGGCGACCATGTCGATGTTCTCGTCGATGCTCAGACAGTCGGGATTCGTCTTGCACATCTCTTCAATGTTCTTCGTGGCATCACCGCAGACAAAGAAGGAACTCTGCACCCCTCGCTCTCGAAGAGCAGCAAACAAGCGGGTGTAGGGCTTGCTCATGAACTGCGCAAAGGAGTCGGGCGAGATCTGAGAGATCAGCGGATCGACGGCGCCGATCACGTCCATGCCCGCCGCAATGTAGTAGTCGGCCATCGTCAGGAAGACATCGGTCGCGTACTCCAGGAGACGTGAGACGTACTCAGGATCGTCGTACATGTCCATAAAGATGTCGGTCCCACGGAGATGACTCGCAAGTGTGAACGGACCACAGATCAGTCCGTAGAGGGCGGTCTCGGGGGCGGCCTTTCGGAAGCGCTCCATGACGTCAAGGACAAGGCCGATTCGTCCATCATCCTTCGCGGGCATCTTGTTTGGAACGATCGGCTCTGATGAAAGTGGGTGGCTCGCGACGCTGGGTGGCGCCTCGTCGGCCCAACGAAGCTCACAGCCGAGCACTTCCGCCTCGATCTGAAGATCAAAGACGACCGGCATCCCGTCCGGGCTGTACTGCCGATGTGACTCTACAAGGCACTCATAGAGCTTATCGCCATCCTGGAGTAGCTCCGTTGCGGTGTAGCCCTTCAGGCTTCCAATCTGCACCCCAGTATAGGGGACCCATGGAACGCGAGGGAGGTCTTCGTTGCGCATCGCTTTGGCGATCAGCTCTTTACCGTTCATCGTATCTCCTTCCGCCGGCCGCCCGGCGATGATGCAAACCTACCCGAGCGGGGCCCCTTCAATCTTGTACGGATTTACGAACTCTGGCCGATTTTCTACCATAGGCGCCCATGCCCTCCCGCACCCTCGACGAGAACGCAGCGCTTGACGCCGCCGAACACTTTGAAGCCTCGACAGGCGTCACCTGTCTTGTGCTCGATGTTGAGGGCCGCACGATCCTTCGCGACGGACACCGCGGGGCGCGCCTCGACCCCGACGGAACGCTCCCCTGCGGTTTCTGCCGCACCTACCGCGCGGCGACCAAGAAGCCGGTCGCCTGTCGAGAGGCCCACC
>JANQQY010000692.1 GCA_028284845.1 Spirochaetales bacterium | reverse complement strand
CTCTTTCCCGGGCGGCAGATACGAATGGAGTTCATCGTCAATATGAACGCCGGCGCGCTCTACTCCGCTGCTCGGGCAGAGCAGACGATCAGAACGATGGTTCGACTTGCAGAAGGTCTTCGCGGTCCGGTCCGGCCGGAGTCGGAACTGGCCATCAGGTTTCAAACCACGCGCTACCCGGGGCATGCGCACGAGCTTGCAACGAGCCTCCTCGACTCGATCGAAGCTGGATCTACCGGTGTTGATTCCACCATTATCGTCTCCGTTGGCGGCGACGGTACCCACGCGGAGATCCTCAGCGCCTTTGGCCCCGATCGAACCGACGATAATGATCTCTACTTCCTGCGCCTTCCCCTCGGGACAGGAAACGACGGAGCCGACGCTCCCGACCTTCCAAGCGCAGTTCGGCTCCTCCTTGGTGAGGCGAGGCCGGTGCGTACCGGTGAACTCGTGGTCCAACCAGAGGGAATGGGTGAGTTCTCGGCCTACAACATCGGAAGCATCGGTCTTGACGCCTATATCGCCTACCTCACCAACCGCCTCCGGGGTCGCTTCAAAGGCGACGCCTACAAGGTGATCGCGGATGTGATGACGCTCTTCTACGAACGAATCGTCGGCTCCGCTCCGGTTCGAATTGAGTACGTGGATGCTCAGGGAGATGCGTCGTCGCTTGCGGACGAGTTTCTGCTCGTGGCGATCGGCGTCTCCGGGTATCGGCGCTACGGTGGCGGGAAGCTTGTCCTACCGGGATACGAGAACCTGTGTGCGATCAGCCGATTGGGCACGATTGGCAAGATCAGGTTGAAGGCGGCGTTCTACAAGGGAGAGCACGTCGAGCGCCCGCAGGTCAGGATGCGATCGATTCAGCGAGCGACCATCTACCACGAGAAGAGGATACCGATGCAGCTGGACGGAGAGTCGGTGTGGCTCGACCCCGAGCACTTCCCGCTGCGGGTAGCGGTTCGTTCAGCCCGGATTCCTGTGCTCGTCTTTGATCAATCGAATACGTAGAAGGCGCCCTGTTTGGCGAAACCAAGAAATCCCTCGTCGCGAACGCGTTTTGCCTGAGACTCGAATGAGTCCGGGTAGTGCATGAGGATCATTCGTTCCCGCATCGATTCCGGCAAGGTGCACAGCTGTTCGAGCCCGGCGTGGACGCCACCGTTGAAGAACTGAACGTCGTGGAAGATGTACTCGAACTTGAACCGGCGGTCGTACGACTTGAGAAGATCGGGATCGAATTTGGTATCGCCGGTGAAGAGGATTCTGTCATCAAGGATCAGTCCGATGCTGTAGGCTGCGTCATCCCAGGAGGTTGCCTGCTCCGGATAGTGGTTGGTCCGAACCGCCTTTATGTTGAGATCGCCGATGTTGACCTCGTAGGTCTCGCGTGGGAACCCTTTTAGCATGCGGGGTCGGAGAACATTCCAGTAGTCACCAAAGGCAAGCCCGATGTCGTCGTGGGATTCGTTGTACTCGGCACCGCCCTTGAGCGTGAAATTCCAAAGTACCTTCTCGTATTCTGCGGTGATCACTGCACGCGGTTTCTCTCGGGCGACATATCGGCCCATCAGCATCACCTCTTCCAGTCCGCCAACATGATCGGCGTGGCTGTGAGTGATCAACCAGTTCTTGATGTCGGTGACTGGATGTCCCAGTCGCGAGAGCGCCTCCGGGGTCCTGGTTCCACAATCGACCATGAGGTGTTCTGAGCCTTTCACCACGAGAAAGTTGTTCTGGTAGAGTTTCTTGCTGAACGCACCACCAGCGCCCACGACAAAGAGGGAGAGCTCGCCGTCATTGGTCAACGGCAATACTTTGGCCCGCGGGACCCGTACTCGCATTGATGCTCCTTGCGTACTCTACGGTATCACGTTCTCGATCACGCCCCTTCCTTTTTTTGAGGGAGCGGGGGCGGTGCACCGATGTAACAGACGCCGCGATAGCAGCTCGTCCGTGCTTCTCCACGGACCCGAACGCCATTTACCGGCATCTGCGACCAGGGGAGCGCTTCCGGCGACTCGACGACATAGGTGTAGCCGCGACTTGCCAGGGCGGTGATGTTCGCGAACGCACGGGCGTTTCCATCTTCCAGCTTTCGTGGTCCGTACTCGCCATGCGTTCGTATCTGCATGTGCAAAACCGCGTAGTCTGCAAGTGAAACTCCGGACGGTGTAGGCTGGTCAAACGGGTCCGCAGGGACGGGGTGAAAGTCGTTGGCCATGCTTTCATACCAGTGCCCATCGACTGAGAAGCTCGCCAGCCGCCTGATTAGCATCGCTCGCGTATCCACAAACTCGGTATCGAGCTCCTCTGACTCCTCAGCTAGCATGTCCAGAAAGAGGAGAAGGGCGGCGGCGTCCGCGAGGAACTCTTGCTTCTGAACGTTCTTACCGAGCGAGAGGTGATAGATCGTTTCGGGGCCCGTAAGCGTCGATACCAGCCATCGTGCGAGCTCGATCGCTCGCACCAAGCAGCCGTCGATCGCCGCGTATCTGTGCGCCGCAAGCAGGGCGCATCCTGCGAGCGCATTCCACGAGAGGAGGGCCTTGTCGTCTCGGGCCGGTTGCGATCTGAGACGCCTCGCGTCGAGGAGCGTTGCTATCGCCCTGTCCAGATGCGCCCGATCGGGACCGTGCTTCTCGCGCTTGTAGCTCTCGTATCCCGGAGGAAGCGTTCGGACCAGATGATTCCTTCCCTCGAAGTTGCCGTCCTCGCTCGTCACAAAGACGCGAGAGAAGGCGTCGATCTCCGCTTTGCCAAGAAGCTGCTCGATCTCGCCTCTCCTCCAGAGATAGGTCGCACCCTCGTCGTGATCCGTGTCGGCATCATGCGCACTTGCGTACCCCTCTCCGACTCGGAATGTTTCCTCGAGGCAGGTGAAGACGCCTTCTGCTCCTTCCCGGTAGCCCGGGCTGTCAAAGAGACGTGCCGCAATGGAGTAGTTCCAGAGCGTCATCGCCTGGTCGTAGAGCATCTTCTCGAAATGCGGGATGGTCCAGTCGCGGTCGACGGCGTATCGGTAGAAGCCGCCCTGCAGGTGATCGTGGAGACCACGGCTCATCATGGCGTCCAGGGTCCCGCGGACCATCTCCGCTGCCTTTGTATCGAAACCTGCCGCGACGGCGTGCTGGAGGAAGAGCAGCACCGAGTGCGGCGGGAACTTCTGCGAGCTCCCAAAGCCGCCGTATGAGGCGTCATACGCCTCGTAGAGCGTGTCGATTACCCCACGAACCTCTGCGTCGTCGTCTTCTCCAATGACGGCGAGTGGGGTTTCTTCGGCGGCACCGACCGGCGAAACAAGCGACGCCAATGCACCTGCCGTCTCCTGAAGGGTCCGACTCTCTCCCTGCGCGAGTTCGAACGGTGCGACATTGGAGCCCTTCTCGTCGTGGAACTCTTTGACCCGAGCAATGATCTCCCCAAAAGCGGGTACGTTGAACCGAGGTTCGCTCGCGGCGTAGGTCATCGCGAAGAACGGATGCCGGTCGGGTGTCAGGAAGGCGTTGAGCGGCCAACCACCGCTACCGGTTGTGGCGACCAGGAAGCTCATCAGGTAGTGATCGATGTCCGGCCGCTCTTCTCGGTCGACCTTGATCGACACAAAGTTCTCGTTCAGGTAGTCGGCGATTGACGCGTTGCTAAACGCGTCGCTGGCCATGACGTGACACCAATGGCAGGTGCTGTAGCCAACGCTTACCAGAAGAGGCCTCTTCCTGTGTTG
>JANQQY010000680.1 GCA_028284845.1 Spirochaetales bacterium | reverse complement strand
CAGTGACCACCTCTATCGGCTCCGGCTCCGGCTCCGGGTCGGGTTCAACGACAGGGTCTGGGTCCGGCACCGGGGTCGCGACGGGCTCGGTGTCCTGCTCCGGCTTTGGTTCCGGCTTGGGCTCGGGTTCGATTGCGATTTCTGGGTCAGCCTCCGGCTTGGGTTCTTCCTTCGGCTCGGTCTCGATCGCAAAGGCCGGCTCGGATTCGACGATCGGTTCGGGTTCTACCTCAGGTTCGCTCTCCACGACGGCTTCTGGCTCTGGTTCAGGTTCGCTTTCCACAACGGATACAGGCTCCGGGTCGGGTTCGACCGCGGCCTCCTCTTGTGCAGGTGGGAGCGACGCAATCAGGGAATCAAGCGATGCCACCGGGTTGATGTCGGGATCGGGAGAGAGGGCCGCCTCTACGGCGGCGTCCGGGACCGGTGTCGTGGAGACAACGACCTCGGTCAGCCGCACGCGAGTACCACCCGCCCCGTCGAGTTCGAGCGCGTCCGCGGCCTCAGGCGAGAGCACCAGGAAGACGCCCGGTTGAGAGACCGTGTCGGTAATCACGATGCGCTCCGATCGGCCGGTATCGAGATTGCGCACAACGACGAGCGTGTTTGCGGGAACGAGGTTCGACGCGCCGAAGAGGCCGGAAGGAAACCGTCCAAACGAGCCCACCGTAGCGAGGCCTTCGAAGCTCTCCTGCGAGCCGACGGCGAGGGAGAGCATCCCGATAAAGGCGAGCACAAGCAGTGCGCGTTTTTTTCCTACCATGTTGAATCGCCTCCAAGGGTCGCAAGTGCCAACCGCGCAGCCTCGTCACCGAGTCGCTCGGCCAACTGGCCGGCGGGAAGATCCTGGTACCGCGGGATCTGGTCGGCCCGAATGGTAGTGGATCCAAGGGCATCTTCGGTCTCAACATCGATGTATTCAACGATGAGACGGCCCGGCATCTGCAGGTCTTCACGATCAGGGTCGAGGAGGAGTTCGATAACCAGGACCGTCGCAGCCCCGCCGAACTCCGCCTGATCCACCGCGCGAAATGAGAACACTTCATCGTCCGGGTCTATATCAAGGTCAAAGACGATATGCCCGGAAACAAAAAGCCGATCCATCGCGGCCTGCTCAACGAGATCGGCAAGGAGCGGCGCTTCGTCGGCCTCACTTCTCTCTCGCACGGCAATCGCGATCGTAGCCGCAGATGCCGGCATCGCAAGACCGAGCTGGAGCACAGCAAGAAGAAGCAAGTATGGTCTGGTCGTACGCATAGCGAGTCGTCTCCCTCTCTACAAGTATCGTCATCCGGACGATCCTCCTGAGCACGAAGCATATTGAAGAGCGCGTATCGCAGTGGTAGCCTACTCCGAGACCGAATTGGGACATATGAGCGAGACGAATGAGCGCACAGACAACCAGCCGGACGAAATCACTTCGGACTGGGCTGACAGTCCTGAAAGCCAACCGCAACCGAAGCGGCACGCCGGACGCGCATCGCTGCTTGGTTTCGTTGCGGTGGTGGCACGTCGTTGGAAGCTGATCTTCTTCGCAACGTTCTTCGCTGGAATTGGAACGGTCCTCTTCTCGATCTACACCGTCAGGATGCCGTCCGAGTCGCCCTACAACCCGCTGCCCGACTTCTATCGCCCGGAGGCTCAGATTCTCCTGACCGATCAGGGCGGAAGCGACGTTGCATCCGCAGTTGGAAACGCCAACGGGGGAGCTCGAACCAGCACGGGCACGAGCAGTGCCGGCCTCGCAGAAGAGCTCATTCGGGGAAACACTCTGATCGACCAAGTCATCCAGGAATTTGCTTTACTCGCCCTGTTTGCCACCAGCGAGACGCCCATAACAGACGCACGTCGTCTGTTGCGAGACAACCTTGTCACTGAATTCGCGGATAAAAGCGGCATCATGAGGGTGAGTTACCAACACGTAGATCCCGTTTTTGCCACAGATATCCTGCAGAGAGTAGTCTCGCTCCTGGAGCAGCGATTTAACTTTCTCACGCGCGAGCGATCAACGTCACGGACGCAGGCGATCGATCTGCAGCTGCAACAACTTGAGGATGACGTTCAGCTTGCACGCGACGCGTTAGCAACGTTTCAGACGGAGTTCGGCATCTTCAACCCGCAGATTCAGAGCCAGCAAACGTTGGAACTGATCACACAGTTCAGGGAGCAACGATTTGAGCGTGAGGTTGAGCGCGACCAGATCCTTGCGCTCGTACGAAACGAGGACGACCCGCAGATCCAGCGCATAGACCAGGAGATAGGTCGTATTGATACCTTCTTGTCTGAGTTGGAAACCGGTTTCAGGACCTATTCCCAAATCACGATACCGCTCGAGCAGCTCGGTCCGCTCACCGCGCAGTTCTCCGATCTCCAACGTGATCTTCTTCTAAAGGAGTCCATCTACTCCACCTTCCTGGCCGAACGGCTCTCGGCGCAACTTGGGAGCCAGGATACGACACGTCGATTTCAGGTGATCGAACCACCCGAGGTTCCGGAGATCAAAGCCGGGCCACAACGATCAATGATCGTGCTGGTCGTGACCGGTGCAGCGTTTGTACTCGCCCTCCTCCTGGCTCTCGTCCTGGAGCTTCTTCGCCGCGCACGCCTCGATCCGTCCGAATCACGGAAGCTCCTTGAGATCAGAGATCAATTTAGGTTACGCCGAGAGAGATGAATATCTACGTCGTGAGCGTCCAGCCGGGGCGCGAGCGAGACTTCACCGCTACCGCGGCGAAGAGTCTCGATCCGGCGGATGCGACGTTCCTCTTCCCACAGCGTCAACTCACGATTCGAAAGAAGGGTAAGCGCCGCGAGATCTTGGCGCCGATCTTCGCCGGCTACGTCTTCACCCTGACCAATCAAATCACTCGAGACCTCTTCATCGCCATTAAGCGATTGCCGGGATTCTACCGATTTCTAGAGAGTAACGAGCGAATTCGCGCCCTGGCGGGCTCGGATCTTGAACTGGTGTCGCATTTCGTTCGGTTTGGCGACGTGATTGGCAAGAGCCTCGTGAGCTTCGACGCAAGAGATCGCATCCAGGTTCAGTCTGGACCTCTTGAGGGGCTCGAGGGCCGAATCGTGAAGGTCGATCGAAGAAAGCAGCGTGCGAAAGTCAAGCTCGACCTCTACGAGGACAGTTTTCTCGTGGACTTCGGGTTTGAGTCGTTGCTTCCCACCAGTTCTCAAAAGAGGGCTGAGAATGAGACGAGAGACGAGTAGGATCTACATCATTGGGGCGGGTTTTGCTGGAGCAAACATCGCCCACGACATCAAGGTGAAGGGAAATCAAGGCCGAGTCGTCGCCTTCCTCGACGACAGCCCTGAGAAGATCGGTACGCGGATCGATGAGATTCCGGTGCTCGGCCCGATCAACGATGTGATCGAACTCCTGCAACGAACGCCGGCGGACGAGGCGCTCATCGCGATGCCCAGCGCAACGAGAGAACGCATTCGCCAGATCTATCGCGTCCTCCAGCGAGCCGGATTCGCCCGAATTCGGATTGTTCCTAGTCTCTCCGAGCTCGTCGACGGCGAGGCTCACCTGATCCAAACGCGAGAGATCGACCCGGAAGACCTTCTTGGTCGAAATCCCATCCAGATCAACCTGCGGGAGAGCCTCGCCTACCTTCGTGGCAAGCGCGTCCTGGTCACGGGTGCCGGCGGCAGCATCGGAAGCGAACTCTGCAGGCAACTTCTCGCCGGAGGTGCGGAACGCCTCTACCTCTTTGATCATGGCGAGAACGCCCTCTGCGAGACCGAACGCGAGCTTCGTCTGCTGCAGGAAGAGGGTGTCGGCGAGGCGGCAACGATCGTTCCGGTCGTGGGCGAGCTCCAGGATTCGGACTACATGCACTTCATCCTTGGCAGACTCCGCGCCGATGTCGTCTTCCACGCCGCGGCGCACAAGCACGTCCCCATGACGGAGGACAATCCGGTGGAGGCCGTGAAGAACAACATCTTCGGAACGTGGAATCTGGTGGAAGCCTCCAAACGCGCCGGCGTCCACCGGTTCGTGATGATCTCCACCGACAAGGTCGTTGAGCCCTCGAGTGTCTACGGAGCGAGCAAACGAATCGCCGAACAGATCGTGCGCTCGACGAATGACGGCGAGAACGCGTATATGGTGGTCCGGTTCGGAAACGTCCTTGGATCGAGCGGGAGCATCATTCCACTCTTTCGCAAACAGATCCTTAAGGGCGGACCGGTCACCCTCACCCACCCTGAGA